>WRFJ01000061.1 GCA_009778865.1 Chloroflexota bacterium
ATAAAACTGGCTGATAGCCTTAGAAATCATGCCGCCACGCCATATAACTGCGCTGTGCTCATCGTCTAAAAGCAAATTGGTAGAAATAATGCTGATGCCGCTACGGCTTAACAAAGGCAAAAAGCCTAACTCATTGCCTGGAGGGCGGCCGTTTATACCGAACATTTTAGCTATACTGGGACCAGTAATATCGGCATCTAAAATGCCCACGCGTAAGCCGGTTCTGGATAAAGCTACGGCTGTTAAGCTGGCCGCCATGCTCTTGCCGACACCACCCTTGCCGCTCATAACAGCAATTATCTTGCTTATATGATTGATGTATTGCGGCTCTTTTTCTATATACTCTGTTTGGCTTTCTTTAAAGCCATATTTGACAGCCAAATCGGCAATTAAAGACGATAAATATTTACGGTTTTCCGTATTAAGAGCCGCTTTGTATAACTTAACTGCAGCTGTTTTGTCCTGCACTTCTAAGCTGACAAGCAAATTAAGTTCTTTTAGACTATAACTCTCTATTACAATTTGCTCCAAATCTTTTCTTAAAGCCGTAATATCCATTATCTATCCTTTTCTTCTAGACGCATCTGCTCTATCTGTAAATTTTTACCGTCGCAAGAGGGGCAGTTAATATGCTTAAAATCAGCAAAAGCCGTAATCATTTCAAATACTTTGCTGCAATCTAAGCAGGTTACTTTATAAAAGAGCGCTTGCATATGTTATTTAATATCTGCCCGCTTTATTAAAGATACAGCCATTACCGGACACACCAAAACACAGTTGCCACACCCGCTGCATTCATTATAATTAATGCTTAGATTTTCTCGTATGGCTTCACGCACGCATACCTTACGACAATCATCGCAGTGTCGGCAAGACTTATCATTTATTTTAGCAACATATTCGCTTAAATAAGAATTAAGAGAAGATGATTGTGTGGTCATATAATTTAAATATTACACGCTTTGATCATCACGACGACATGAGCCATGGCTATTGCGGTTTAGGCCATCATGACCTTCTATGCACCTATTGTGTGATTCTACTGAAAAATTGCCACCGGTAATCTTTAAGGCTTTACCGTTTAGTAAAGCATCAGCCACTTTAGAGCGCGCTGATAGCAGAACTCTTTGAAAAGTTGAGCGGGAAACTTCCATCTGCAAAGCACAAGTGTTTTGGTCTAAACCTTCAATATCTTTTAAACGCAAAGCTTCTATTTCCTCTATTGTAAGCTCTACTTCGTTAAGCTGGTACATAGGAATACCGGCTGGTTTGAAATAGCTTACTTTAGGCACAGAAGCTACTACGCGGCATTTAATAGGTCTAGGCAAAATATTCTCCAAAAATACTATATGGGCATATGCCCATATAAATCATAGCAATATATAACTATGGTGTCAATCGTTTTAATCTAATTTCTTATGCAATCTAGTAATTACTGCTTGGTATGAACAATCAAAAAGACGATATTTGTCATCGCCTTTACTGATTATCCAAGGAGCACCATTTAAGGATTCTAAACGGCCGATAATTGGACGATCTTTATACATGCATATCAGTAAAGAACCTTGATGGGGGCTCATTGAGCGGTTGGTGACAATAATATCGCCGCTGGTAATAACCGGTGGGAAATCACCCTCTCCTACCACAATGCCCTCTAAATCGCGACTGGACACATCTGCCTTATTTAAATAAATATAACCAACCGAAGCATCGGTGCGAGTGCCGGTGTGGGCCTTAAAAGAATTGTATACAGGCACAGCAACGGGTAAAGCCATGCGTAGTTTTTCCAAAAGCTCCGTCGGCGTCTCCTGACGTATAACATCGGCCGCTATGCCGCCGGTATAACCGGCAGCCACATAGAATTCGTCTACTGAAATATTAAAAGCAGCCGCCAGTTTGATAAGATATTCGGCCCGTGGATGCATGTTTTTACGCACTTCCAAAGCACCTATATAACTGCGCGAAAGGCCGCTTCTCTTAGCCAGCTCTTCTTGTGACCAGTCTTTAGACTCTCTTAATTGTTTTACTTTATCGCCGATGCTGCTCATATTACAAACTTAACCTGACAATTGGTTATTCTTGTAACAATATTAGCAAAACCAAAGCAATAGCGCAATACCCTCTGCAGTTTATTTCTGATATTTTGACACCGCTTTTGGCTAAATATTTCACAATTTATTATTTCAAATGATTGCTTTTAGTAACAAAAATCACAAACTTGCTTATTACAGTAATATTTAGCTTGTACGATAAGTACCATTATGACTTTTTAATTCTAAACAGTCATAAAATATCCAATACCGCTGGCCGTTTTAATATAACGCGGTGAAGAAGTTACGTCTTCTATTTTTTGGCGTAAGTGGTTTACATGCACTTTAATAGAATCGGTAGCACCGCTGTATTCGCAGCCCCAAATCTCATCAGCTAGACGCGTGTTACTTACCACATTGGGTGAATTGATTATTAATTCTTTAAGAATAATACACTCTGCATTGGTTAAGTGAATGATCTGACCGTCTTTATGTATGACTCTTTTGAAAGTTTCTAAAGTAATATCGCCTATAGTTAGAGTTTGTTCGTCACGCGGTTTTAAAAGACGGTTTTTAAGGCTTCTTACTCTGGCCATCAGTTCCAACGGACGAAACGGCTTAACTACATAATCATCAGCACCCAAAGAAAAGGCCCGTGCTACATCAGTCTCCTCTAAATTTACAGTCAGAACCAATATGGGAGCTAAAGAAAATTCACGAACGGCACGGATAACGTCAAAACCGCTTATATCTGGCAAGCCTAAATCTATGATTATAACATCAGGACGCTCTTTTTGTACCAAAGCCACCCCATCCCGTCCTTTGTAAGATACTACTAATGCAGACTCCGGCCATCCTACTTGAAAAGTAAAACTTAAAGCTTCAACAATACCTTTGTCATCTTCAATAACTAACAGTTTCATTACTCTATCCTTTACTACCGGTTGGTAAGGTAACTATAAATTCACAACCGGCTCCTTTGGCACTTTTTACAATAATAGTGCCGTCATGTTTAGTGACTATTTTGTGCACCAAGTATAAACCTATTCCCAAACCGTCATATTTAGTCAGGCGTTTTTTAGCCGATGTATAAGTCTCAAAAATAGCTGCTTGCTGCTCCTTTGGTATGCCCTCGCCGCTATCTTTAACACTAATAAAAGCCTGGCTTGCTTCCTGCCAGACAGATAATACGACCGTATCATCCGTTTTGGTATGCTTAGCAGCATTGTCCAGTAAATTGAGCAGCACTTGTTTAATTCTTTCTTTATCGGCGTTGATAAAAACTTCCTGGCCGCCGTTGTCATAACTAAAGTGCACGCCGTTATTGCCAAAACGCGGCAGTAAATAGGTATACATATCCTGCCCAAGTTTGGACAGATTCATTTTCCTTTTATTGATAGAAAGCATACCTGTTTCACTCTTGGCTACATCTAAAAGTTCATCTATGCGCTTATTTAAGGCCAGTGAACCGTCCAAAACATTACCAGCAAAACCACGGATGGGTTCGTCTTTGTATAAATGAACCATTAGTTCACTAGTGGCAATCATAGGTGTAAGAGGTGTTTTTAATTCGTGCACTAAAGCACGATTAAAAGAAATTCGTTGATCAATTTCCTCTGCTAAGCGTGCATTAAGCTGACGTTCTTTATTGTATGCTAAATGAAGCTCTTTAGTACGCTCGGATATTAAAATTTTTAGTTTATCTTTTTGACGGGAAACAGCTTTAGTGCGCATCCATATAATAGCCCATATCAAAGACATAGCAGCTAAAACTTCCAGAGCTATCACCCACCAAGCTTGATACCAAGGAGCACCAATAGTTATTAATAAAGTTTTGTAATCTTGATATTTTTGACCGCTACTGTCCACGGCATAGATCTTTAAAGTATATTTACCAGCTCCTAGATTAGTGTACGAAGCTAAACGGTCATCGGTATTAACGGTATGTTCTTCTTTATCAAAACCTTCCAGGATGTATCTGTAAGTTATATTTTTAGCTTGTACATAATCGAAAGCTGTAAAATAAATACTAAAAGAGTTGTTTTTATATGAAAGTTGAAGTTCTTTAGTATCCTAAGGGGCTTTTTCCAGCGCCAGTTTCCGGTCGCCCTCTCGCAATACTATATCAGTAATTACTACAGTGGGTTGATAGACATTTTCAATAATGGTTTGCACATCTGCACCTTTAAACCATACCAAACCGTTAATGGAGCCAAAATATAGTATACCGGCCTTATCTAGGAAAGCAGCATCTTCACTAAATTCATTAGCTGGCAGGCCGTCATATATATCAAACACATACATATTATATTCTTTAGTATAATCGCCGTTTCTGAAATCAAAACGTACCAAGCCTTTGTTGGTAGACAGCCATATATAGCCTTGAGCATCTTCTAAAACATTATGCGCTATCTCATCTTGCCAATAATGATAATTAAAAGAATTGCTGACAGCATTATACAAACTGAGACCACTGGCGGTGCATGCCCATATATTTCCCTTACTGTCTTCGTATACCGATTCCACTCTGTTACTTAAAAGGCCGCCCATGGCAACACTATAGTGTTGATAAGCAGCAGTCTGCATATTATATTTATATAAACCGTTATTAGTGGATACCCACATAAAACTCTTAGAATCGTGGGTGACAGAATTTACCGGATAAACGCTAAATGTAGCTTCGTCGTAAGCTACACTCTCCAGTGTTTTAATATCTATTACCATCAGACCGAAAAGTGTGCCCACATAAATTGAACCGTCTTTGTAATTCAAAGAAGTAACCATACCGTCGTAGCGGCTGGTATTGATATTGGTTAAAGCAATATGCATGAACTTGCCATCGGCAGTCATCATATCCAGGCCACCGGTAGAACCTACCCAGATACGTCCGTAGCCGTCTTCCTCTATAGCCTTAATAGTATGACCCACAATGCTTGTATCATCAAAAGGATCATTATGGTAGGTAGTTACTACGCCCGTCTGCCCATCTATGCAATTTAAGCCGTCAAAAGTGCCGATCCATAGATGGCCCCGGCTATCGCGCAATACGCTTTGTACATAAGGGCTGTCTAAACTCTGGATATTGCCAGATACATGTGCCACAACACCAAAAGCTTGCTTGTCTTTAATTAGCATATTAATGCCGCCGGCAAAAGTGCCAATCCATACAATATTCTGACGGTCTATAAACACCGTCCATAAAGTACTGTCGGTAAGACTGCGGTCATTACCTTTTTCATTTTTATAGACAGTAAATTTATTATCACCTTTTTTAAGCTCACATAAGCCGTCAGGTGTACCGACCCATAAAGTGCCATCTTTAGCCGCAGTTAAAGAACGTACTCGCTCATTGCTAAGACTGCCCTCAACTGCCGGATTGTATTTAAAAACACGACTGCGGTCAAATTGGCCCGAAGCAATATTAAAGCAAGTAATGCCATCATAAGTGCCAGCCCATATGACATTTTCGGCTTGGCTATAGCAAACAGCACGCACCACATTGTGTGGCAGAGGATACTCGTCTACCGGCATATTATTATCATTACGATAAACAATAAATTGATCTTTAGCCACATTATAAAAGAATAACCCGCTGTTGGTGCCTATCCAAATATCGCCCGAAGCATCAGAACATAAAGACCATACTCTATTGGAAACTAACGGCGAATTGGCTGTAGTAAATTGCTTAAAAGTATTGGCAACAGTGTCAAACACCACAATACCACCGGCCGTGCCGATCCATAAATTGCCTTTACTGTCTTCGGCTATACCGTTTATATTATTGGAAAGAATGCTGCTAATATGAGCGTCTTCATTATGTATAAAAATATCAAAAGTGTCAGTCAGTGGATTGTAACGGTTTAATCCGCCCACCTGAGTACCGATCCATATACGATCCCGGCTGTCTTTAAACAAACAAGTTATATGGTTATCGCTAATCGAAGAAGGATCATCTTTGCGGTGTTTGTAAACAGTAAAAGAAACACCATCATAGCGGTTTAAACCATCTTTGGTGCCAAACCACATAAAACCCACAGAATCTTGCAATATGGCAAAAACTGAACTTTGTGAAAGACCGGCAGTTAAACCCAAATGTTCAAAGGCCACCGAACGAGTAAGCCCATATTCGTTACCGGCCGCAGCTTTATTAGCTAAAGGCATTAAAATG
>WRFJ01000062.1 GCA_009778865.1 Chloroflexota bacterium
GTTGTTTTGGGTAAACTTTTGGCCGGACAAGATTTACTGACTTCTATTTTACCGTCATTGTTTATGTGGCGCATTTCAGTATTACATAAGCCGTTACGCAACTGACTGTCGACTGCGGCAGCGGTATCGTGGTGAATAGCCACTGCATAACGATCTACGATATCTACAACAACATTAAAAGTAGGTGGGGACTTGCGCTCTAAAATAGTTTTTTGAGTACCGCGGCGTTTAGCCTCTTCATCGCCCAACGTCACTGCTTGCACGCCGCCTATTAGATCCGAAAGGGTAGGGTTAATCAGCAAGTTTTCCAAAGTATTGCCGTGAGCAGTGCCTATAAGTTGTACGCCGCGTTCGGCAATAGTACGGGCAGCAACAGCTTCCAATTCGTTGCCTATTTCATCAATAATAATTACTTCCGGCATATGATTTTCCACAGCTTCTATCATAACGGCATGCTGAGCGGCGGTTTTAGCCACCTGCATGCGCCTGGCTAGGCCGATAGCGGGGTGGGGTATATCGCCGTCCCCGGCAATTTCGTTGGAAGTATCCACAATAACTACGCGCTTACCCATTTCGTCGGAAAGCACGCGGGCGATTTCTCTTAACATGGTAGTTTTACCTACGCCAGGACGCCCCGAAAGCAAAATACTTTTGTTACTTTGCACTATATCTTCAATAATTTTAATAGTGCCGAAAACCGCCCGACCCACACGGCAGGAAAGACCTATAATGTCACCTTTGCGGTTGCGGATAGCTGATATACGATGCAAAGTGCGTTCTATACCGGCACGGTTATCATCGCCAAAAGCACTAAGTTTGGAGGTAACATAATGAATATCTTCTAAAGACACCTCTTTTTCAGACAATCGTACATTACGATCGCCGTATCTAGCTTCGGCTAAGCGGCCAAAATCCATGATTACTTCCAAAAGGGCATCTAAGTCACCTACTTTTTGTAAAGCATCGGCAATGTGTGTCGGGAAAACATCTATAAAAGCATCTAAATTATCGGTTATTCCGGTTCTTTGCATATACACTCCTTATTTTATAGGTTCTTTAACCGGCAAGCCTGACCGCCGCGGATATTTATCAGGTGTTGATTTAACTTTTCGGTAGCTGACAAGCAGCCTGCTCTCGTTGCCTATTATAACTTTTCGGCTGTTTTCCAAACGACCACCCATTATATTGACAGCTTTTTGTCCTTCGGCTATTTCACCAGCAGCAAAACAAGCTTTTTGGGCAATAAACAGACCACTTATTTTAACAAAAGGCAGGCACAGTTCGGCTAAAACAGCCGTTTTAGCTACTGCTCGTCCCAAAACAATATCAAAATTCTCCCTAAAAGATTGACAGTAAGCTATCTCTTCGGCCCGACCTTTGACACTTTGCAAATTTGACAGTCCCAATTCTTTAATAGCCAAAGATATAAAATCTGCTTTTTTGCCGTTAGCTTCTAAAGCTATAAAGGTGCACTGAGGAAAACATATAGAAAGCGGCAAAGCCGGAAAACCAGCACCTGAACCCACATCCAAAACTTTTTGGCTGTGAGTAAAGGAGGCAGCCAGAGCACATGATAGACTGTCTATAAAATGTTTTTGATATATGGCATTTTCTTCTTTAATGGCGGTAAGATTCTTTTTGGTGTTTTCAATCATTAATAAAGAACATAATTTGGCAAAAAGAAAATATTGGCAGTCATTTATTTCTACGCCCAAAGTCTTAACAGCCTGCTTAAAGTTATCTTGATCCATATATCAAGTATACAATGAAGCAGCTTTTTTGCGTATCTTTTTTATGCAGCGTTTTGCTTTAAAAAAGCAAATATTTTATAATTATACATAGTTACTGCACCGATTTGTAAACTGCCTTGCAGGCAGTTAATCTTTGTTTTTCGATATAAAAAGGACAAATTTATGACGCAATTGGAAAGCGCCCGTGCTGGCATCATCACTGCGCAAATGGCTCAGGTGGCCGCCGATGAAGGACGTAGTACAGAATATATACGTCAAGGTGTAGCCGATGGCACCATAGTGATACCGGCTAACGTTAATCATAAAAATCTGAAGGCTACTGGCGTAGGCTTGGGGCTTAAAACCAAAGTTAACGCCAATATAGGTACGTCTACCGATTGCGGTAACATACAAAGCGAAGAAGAAAAACTACAGACAGCTATTGAAGCCGGTGCTCATGCCGTGATGGATCTTTCTACTGGCGGAAATTTAACGCAAATACGCCGCCGTATTATTGAGCAGAGCAGTGTAATGATCGGTACTGTGCCCATATATCAGGCCGGATGTTTAGCTATAGAAAAATATGGCGCTATCATCAAGATGACCGAAGAAGATCTTTTTGAAGCCATATCCGAACATTGTGCTGATGGTGTGGATTTTATTACTGTACATTGCGGAGTGACCAGACAAGCGGTAAAACGTCTTAAAGAACAGGGCCGTATCACTAACATCACCTCGCGCGGCGGTTCAATTATGGCGGCTTGGATGGAACTGCATGACAAAGAAAACCCGCTTTACCAGCAATATGACCGTTTACTGGCTATAGCCAAAGAATACGATGTTACCTTGTCTTTAGGTGATGCTATGCGTCCGGGATGCTTAGCTGACGGCAGCGACAGGGCCCAAATAGAAGAACTAATTACTTTAGGTGAATTGGTAAAGCGTGCTAAAAATTACGGCGTGCAGGTTATGGTGGAGGGCCCCGGCCATCTGCCGATGGATCAGATAGAAGCCAATATTAAAATGCAAAAATCATTATGTGAAAATGCTCCTTTTTACATATTGGGGCCGCTGGTAACCGATATTGCTGCCGGTTATGACCATATTACTTCAGCTATCGGCGGAGCTATAGCCGCTGCTGCCGGTGCCGACTTTTTGTGTTATGTGACACCGGCTGAGCATTTAGCCTTACCCGACACGCAGGACGTACATGACGGCGTAGTAGCTTCACTTATTGCAGGACATGCTGCTGATATAGTTAAAGGTATACCGGGTGCTATGGAAAGAGATATTAAAATGTCTAAAGCTCGTGCAGCTTTAGACTGGCAAACTCAGGCCGAACTGGCTTTAGATCCCGTACGTTTTAAACAAGTGCACAACGCTAGAGTTACTCATACCGAAAATGCCTGCAGTATGTGTGGCCAGTTTTGTGCTATCAAAATGGCTGATGATTATCTTAAGAAATAAAATGCGGACTGTTTAAAACCGCTGAAAGACAGAATATGTTTGGAAAAGGTTTTCCCTTAGGCACTATGTTTGGCTTTAAAGTAAGAGCCGACTGGAGCTGGATATTTATTGCCGTTCTTATCATATGGTTTTTGGCTGCTCAGGTTTTTAATAATTCTGCTTTATGGGATACTATGCCGCCGGTTTGGTTGTTATGGGTGATGGCTATTATTACCATGCTGATATTTTGTGCTACGGTGATGGTGCACGAGCTGGCTCACGCTTATTTTGCCAAAAAGGCCGGCATACCGGTCAAAAACATCTCCATGACTTTTGTGGGCGCATCTGCCCAAATGATTCGTGAACCCGATAATCCTATTGATGAATTTAAAATTTCTATTTCCGGCCCGCTCTTCAGTGCTGCTATTGGCGTCGTCTTTTATTTTTCGGCCCAACTTTTAGCTGAAGCCGGCTTGGCTTTAGAAATATGTTATATATTACGTTGGGTGGGTTTTATAAATCTTATTATGGCTGCTTTAAATCTTGTGCCGGCTTTTCCTTTGGACGGCGGACGAGCCTTGAGATCTATTATATGGGTGGCCACTAAAGATTTTAAGAAGGCCAGTAAAGCAGCTTCTGCTGTCGGACGTGTTTTGAGTGTAGGTATTATTATTTGCGGCTTAATTTGGGGTTTTAGCACTCAGAATTGGCTAGGAGGTTTTATGCTAGCCATTATCGGCTTTATAACTTACACCAGTGCCACCAACAGCACTGGCCAGTACGCTATGCAAAGAGCCTTATCTATCTATACAGTATCCCAAGCTTTAAAAATGATGCACCAAATAAATCAAAACGCTCAGCTTAGCGATGTGGCTCGCAATATGATCCAGGGTGGCATAAACACCTATTTGGTTAGTAACGACCAAGAAGAAATCGTTGCGGTCTTAGAAGCCGATGACGTTAAAAAATTACCTCTAGCCAAAATACAGGAAGTTAAAGTTAAAGATTGTGCTAAGTCGATGCGACAAGATTTAGCGGTATATTTGCAAACCAACCTGTTGGCGGTAGTGCAGTCTATGAATTTTAACGACGTGACGGTAGTGCCAGTGGAAAACGAGCAAGGCCAAATCATCAATGTTTTACATATGGATGATATTATTATTTATTTAAACTCCGTAAAACATACCATAGAACAAAATTAAAGGATACAAAGATACAGATATGATTATTAGTGAAACGGCTACCAATTATTTAAACAATTTAACGGACAATAAAAGAAACAGCCAGCAATCGGGTATTTTGCATTTTGTTATGTGGTATGGAGCTAATAAAAATATGGCCAGCATAACTGCCGGCAGTCTCAATAAATACGTTGAGGCAACTGCTAAAAACGGCAAAAACGCCAATGCCAACATTGAAGCTGTAAAAAAGTTTTTGACTTATGCCTTTAACAACGGATTGACCAAAGAAAATATGGCTTTGTACATAAAGAACAAGCGTCTTGCTAAAAGCGGCAATCAAAACACACAAAATAAAGACAATAAAAAATCGATTACTCAGCAAGGCTATGACAGTTTAGTCACAGAATTGGAGAGATTGCGCAAGATACGCAGTGAAACAGTTGAACAGATTACAATAGCTGCTGCTGATAAAGATTTGCGTGAAAACGCTCCATATGCTGCTGCTAAAGAAAGATGCGGCATCATAGAAGGGCAGATTATCGAAATTGAAGATATGCTTAAGCATTCCTATATAATCGGTGAGGAAGACCGTGAGCACGGCAAAGTCAACATGGGTGATACCGTAACAGTGCTAGATGAGAAAAATAATAAAAATATGTCTTTTACTTTAGTCAGTACCAAAGAGATAGATATGTCCTGCGGCAAAATATCGGTTGACAGCCCCATAGGATGCGCTATTCTTGGCGGCAAAGTGGGGGCTAAAGTGCAGGTTAATGCTCCGGCCGGTACTTTTTATTTTAAAATAATAAAGATTAATTAGCACAAAAATTACAAAATATTGGTAGAATTGCTTAACAAAGTATAGTAAAATACAATAAATACACATATAAGGAGTTAACTATTATGTCGGATTCCTCTAGTGGTCTTCAGCAAAATATTGCAGGGTTTTTATGCTATCTTTTCGGTTGGATTTCTGGTTTGATTTTCTTTCTTATAGAAAAGAAAAATAGCTTTATACGCTTCCATGCCATGCAGTCTATAATTTTCTCGGTTATTTGGATTATTTGTTCGGTATTTCTTTGGATTCCAGTTGTCGGCTGGATTATTTACGCACTTTTTGTTGTAGTTTGGATTATTCTTATGGTTAAAGCCTTTATGAACGAAAAATTCAAGCTGCCTATTATCGGTAATTTGGCCGAAAAATGGAGTGCCTAATCTTTTAATAACAATGGCTTAGTTTATTTATTGTTTTAGTCTATATAACAAATAACCGTCTCATTCATATTAGATGAGACGGTTATTTGTTATATAGTTTCGGTCTTTGGCCAGCTAAGACGTTATCTTAACGAGTGTAAAGAATAATATCTTTCTCCACCTTATCTTTATCAAAGTCCCAGACTCTAGTCAGTTCTTTATCTAAATACCATATGAATCTGATATCAGGGTTCTTTA
>WRFJ01000063.1 GCA_009778865.1 Chloroflexota bacterium
AATTACCCGAAGCTTCCTTAATGCCAATAATATTGCTAATCTTGGACAGGCGAGCTACAGTATCGGCGGTTAAACTAACCACCGTACGACTGGGCACATTGTAAAGTATGCACGGTAATTTAGTAGATTCGGCTACTGCTTTAAAGTGCTGATGCAGCCCTTCTTGAGTGGGTTTATTGTAATAGGGCACTACCAACAAAGCGGCATCTACTCCGGCTTCCTCTGCCAAAACGGTGGCTTTTATGGCCTCTGCAGTATTATTAGAGCCGGTGCCGGCAATCACCGTATATTGATCACCAAGTTCAGCGGTAATTTCGGCAAAAAGCACTTGCTCTTCGGTCTTAGTAAGAGTTGGACTTTCACCGGTGGTACCGACTACTACTACACCGTCGCTACCGTTTTCTACCAGTTTGCGTGCTAAAGTGCGTGCCGTCGGGTAATTAACCGTGCCGTCGCTATTCATGGGGGTGATCATAGCGGTCAGGATTCTACCTAAAGTTTTAGCCATTTTATCTTACTCCTTTGGCCTTAACCCAGTCGTTGGCGGCTAAAGTTTCGGCAATCTGTATAGCGTTTAAAGCAGCGCCTTTACGAATATTGTCAGCTACCACCCACATGTTAATGCAGTTGGGCTGGCTTAAATCTTGGCGTATGCGTCCCACAAAAGTGTCATCGCTACCGGTAGCACTCCAAGGCTGAGGGTAAACGTTAATAGTGGGGTCATCTAATACTTTTACACCCTTAACCATAGTCAAAATACCCCTAGCTTCATCAGCTGGCATACTTTCATAGAACTCTACAGTGATACTTTCACTATGGCCATTTAATACCGGCACGCGGGCACAGGTAGCAGTAACGATTATGCTGTAGTCATGCAACATTTTATGGGTTTCATTAACCATTTTCATTTCTTCTTTAGTAAAACCATTATCCAGAAAAACATCTATGTGTGGTAAAACATTGAAAGCAATCTGATGCGGAAAAACATGAGGATTAACGCTTTGACCGTCTAAAACCTGGCGGCTTTGTGTTTGTAACTCGAAAACGGCTTTGCCGCCAGCACCGGATACTGACTGATAAGTAGATACTATAATACGCTTAACGGGATTTATTCTGTGCAATGGTGCTAGTGCCATCAGCATTTGTATGGTAGAGCAGTTAGGGTTGGCTATAATGCCATTGTGCTGTTCTAGATCTGCGGCATTTACTTCAGGGATTACCAAAGGCACTTCAGGATCCATGCGCCAAGCCGATGAATTATCTATTACAGTAGCACCAGCCTTTACTGCCAAAGGAGCATAATAGCGCGAAACGTCACCGCCGGCAGAAAATAAAGCAATATTTATACCGTTAAAGGCAGAAGGAGTGGTCTCTTCCACTGTTATTTCATTACTACCGTAATAAACTATACTACCGGCCGAACGCGCTGAAGCTAAAAGTCGCAAATTTTTGGCCGGTATATTACGCTGCTTTAATATCTTTATAAATTCTTGGCCTACCATGCCAGTAGCGCCCACAACAGCTATCTTTAGGTCTTGCATGTTCTTCTCCTACAAATTCAATATAACTTCCAAACCTTTTATCAAGCCTGTATGTTTCATTACTTCTTTGACTGATAATATCACACCTGGCATAAAACAATCGCGGGTAATAGTGTTATGCGTGATAGTTAAAGTTTGGCCGGTGGCACCAAAATGCACTTCTTGACGGGCTAGATATCCCGGCAAGCGTACAGCGTGTACGGCGATGCCGTTAAAATCTTCCCCTCGCGACTTAAAAGAATTATCGCTTGGTCGTATAAAGCCTTGCGGGCGTTCTTGGGACATAACTTTAGCTGTAGTAATGGCCGTTCCGCTGGGGGCATCTTGCTTTTTGTCATGATGCATCTCAATAATTTCGGCATGGTCTAAGTATTTAGCTGCTGTTTGAGCAAAAGATAGCATTAATACGGCGCCAATGGCAAAGTTAGCAGCAGTCATAAAACAAACATTATTTTTTTCGGCTATTATTCCCAGCCGTTCAATATCTTCAGAAGCTATGCCGGTGGTACCGCTCACTACGTGCACGCCGTTTTTTAAAGCAATCTCTATAGCACTGACAGCTGCTGTTGCCAGCGAAAAATCAATCATGACCTGCGCAGCACTTTTTTCAATGGCTTTTCCAACATCGGTAAAATATGGTACGCCGTCCAAAATATTGGTCTCTTGTGGCAGCTTATCCACAATGCCGCCAAGATCTAGACCTTCTTCAGCGGCCACTGCCTGTACGCTTTGGGAACCCATACGTCCCAAGCCTCCATGCACCAGTACTCTGATAGCCATTTTTGCGCTCTCTTTAAAAATTTATTTTTATACTTAATTATGCCTTAAAAGAATAGGGGCGTAAAGTATCACACCCCTATCAATTACTGTATTTTACGATAATTTTACAAAATTATCTTTTGTGATAACCGCTGCTGGAAGGGTGTGAGCCACGATCACGCGGAGGGCGTTTAGCTTCGTTTGGATCGTAGTCGGCCAAAAGCACACGACGGGAAAGATTGACTCTGCCTTGGGAGTCAATTTCAATAACTTTTACGGTAAGTTCATCGCCCACTTTAATAAAGTCTTCTACTTTTTCTACACGCGAAGAATCAAGTTCAGAGACATGTACCATACCATCCTTGCCGGGTAATAGCTCAATAAAAGCGCCAAATGGCATAATGCGCACTACTTTGCCGGTGTAAATTTCTCCTACTTCTATCTCTTTGGTAAGGTCAGTAATCATTCTAATGGCCATATCTGCACTTTTGCCGTCTATGGCACCAATATAGATGGTGCCATCTTGATCTATATCAATAGTAGCGCCAGTAGTCTCAGTAATAGAACGGATGGTTTTGCCACCGCTGCCGATGACCGCACCGATCTTATCAGGGTCAATATTTATCTTAATCATTTTGGGAGCGTAAGGGCTTACTTCGGGGCGAGCAACAGCAATAGCTTCGTTCATCTTAGCTAAAATGACCAAACGGGCCTCTTTAGCCTGCTGTAAAGTGCGCTCAATAACTTGCATAGATATACCCTGCAGTTTAATATCTAATTGTATAGCGGTAATGCCGCTATCAGTACCAGTCACTTTAAAGTCCATATCGCCAAAGTGGTCTTCCAAACCTTCAATATCGATAAGAGTTACATAATTACCGTTATTTTTATCGGTCATAAGACCGATAGAGATGCCGCCTACGTGTTTTCTGATAGGCACACCAGCATCCATAAGACTCATTGAAGAAGCGCAAGTAGAAGCCATTGAGGTAGAGCCTGAAGAGGACATGCATTCAGAAACTGTACGTATAGTGTAAGGAAATTCTTCCTGCGAAGGCAATACCGGCAGCAAAGCTTTTTCGGCTAAAGCGCCATGGCCTATCTCACGCCTGCCAACTGAGCCCACTCTTTTTACTTCACCGGTAGAATAAGGCAGGAAGTTGTATTGATGCATATAACGCTTGGTTTCTTCGTTGGAAAGATTGTCTATTTGTTGGGCGCGGTTAATAGGCCCCAGAGTAGTAACATTTAGTACCTGAGTAATACCGCGTGCAAAAAGCGAAGATCCGTGTACGCGCGGCAATAAAGCTATTTCGCAACTAAGCTCTCGTAATTCATCTAACGCACGGCCGGAAAGACGTTTTTTATCATAGATAGCGCTATGACGTACCACTTCTTTGGTAATTTCTTCAAAAGCTTCGGCTAAGTCTTTTTTCTCAAAGTTTTCGCTGGCAGTTTTTAGTACGTCATCAAAGATTATATCGCGGGTAGCGTTAAAATCTACTTTATTACCTTCATTTAAGGCATTTTTCAAAGCATTTTCGGCTTGTTTTTTGACTAAAGCATATGCCTCTTGGTTTTTATCTGAAGCGGGAATCTCATATTTAGCTTGACCAACAGCATCGGTAAAAGTCTTTTGTAAAGCAATAGCTTCTTGATTGACTTTATGTCCCAATTTAATAGCTTCAAAAATAATCTGTTCGGAAGCTTCTTTAGCTTCACTTTCCAGCATGCATACTTCTTTTTTGGTGGATACTACAAAGACATCTATTTCACTTTGTATACGTTGCTCAACAGTGGGGTTAATAATGTATTGGCTGTCAACACGGCCGATACGTACTGCTGAAATAGGACCATCAAAAGGCATGGGCGAAATAGCTAAAGCTGCCGAAGAGGCAATTGCTCCTAAAATACTGGGGTCGTTGTCTTGATCGGTAGCCAGTACTGTTGTAATGAGTTGCACTTCGCGCCGCCAGTTTTCAGGCAGTAAAGGACGTATGGGGCGGTCAATAATACGGCCGGCCAAAACGGCTTCATCTCCGGGGCGGCCTTCTCTGCGTAAAAAACTGCCGGGGATTTTGCCGGCGGCATACATTTTTTCTATATATTCTACGGTAAGCGGTAAAAAGTCTACGGCTGGATTATGTTCTTTAGCTATACACACTGTGGCTAAAACTACAGTGTCACCCAAGCGGGCTACAACAGCACCCTGAGCTTGTCCGGCTATTTTGCCGGTTTCAAGTGACAGCTCTTTACCACCGTACTTACCGATAAATTGTACCGGTGTATTCACGGTTTTCTCCTTATTTTAGGTTTAAGACGCTCGTTTATTTACGAATGCCCAGTTTGGCTACAATGGCCAGGTATCTGCTGCCATCTTCATTTTTTAAATAGTTTAAGAGTTTTTTTCTTTGTGCTACCAATCGTAACATACTTCTTTTGGTGGGGTAGTCTTTAGGGTTTTCCACCAAGTGGGTAGTCAGTTGAGAAATACGGGCAGTAAGCAAGGCAATTTGGACATCGGCGGAGCCAGTGTCGTGCTCGCTGGTTTTAAATTCGTTAATCACGTTTATTTTAGTTTGTTTTTCCAAGGTAATCCTCTTTTTTTGCTTTTATATAACTCAAAAATTATAGCATAAGGTTCAGAATTCATACAAATTCAGGTTAAGATGCGCAGTAAGATATGAGATTAATGGTCTTTTTCATCATCAAGAACTCTTGAGAGCCAGTTCGTCCCTTTAAGTAGTGTGGTTTTACTTACTTACCATGGGCCTGTAACCAGTAAAACAGAGAGGGTTGGAAATTTCCAAAACCGATTCTAGTTTGCACGTTTTGTACATTAAATATGCACTTCTTGGCTATTTTAAATTGTTATTTTCATAAGGATACTGCATGAACGATAATTTGTGCAAGTTATACAAGCTTTCTTGTGGTAAAATTAAGCCATGGTATTTAGTAATTTATATAATTTTAGCGGTTTACTTATGCAAAGCCGCCATTATAAAGAGCAGGCGGTATCTATAGTGCAGATACCGCAACGACAGGCCAAGATAGCTTATCCGCAAGTTTCTCTTTTGCCCAAAACTTTGACTTGTTTGCAGAAAAATGGTCTGTATCCTCTTTACTGTCATCAGGCACAGTCTGTGGATCTAGATAGAGAAAAATGTAATCTTGTTGTCGCTACGCCTTCTGCTTCCGGCAAGACTATGTGTTATAACATTCCTGTTATGCAGGTTGTTGAACGAGAGCGCTTTGCTACTGCTCTTTATATTTTTCCCACCAAAGCTTTGGCTCAAGATCAACTACGGCGCTTAAAAGAACTTTTTATTCCCGATTTTCTTAAAGATGAGCAGATTGCTGCTTACGATGGTTCTACCAGTCAACATTTAAGATCCGATATTCGTCGAAACGTGCGTATTATGCTCACTAATCCCGATATGTTAAATAGTGGCATATTGCCGTACCATCAAAATTTTGCACGTTTTTTACGCCACTTG
>WRFJ01000064.1 GCA_009778865.1 Chloroflexota bacterium
CCTGTCCTACCGGAGCCATTGGCCAACAAAAAGAACCTATTTGGGATATTGATAATCCATCACTGTACCAATATGGCGGAGGCAAAGAAGTAAAATTTAACGGCCTAGGCAAGAAAGTATTTAGGTATGATGCCGGGGCTTGCTGTTATGCCGCCATGGCTTATGGTGGTGCCTGCGCTACTTGTATGGGAACTTGTACTTTTAATACTGGCATCGGCGCCGGCATTCATGAATTTGTTAAACCTATGGTCTCTACAACTTCTTTATTTAACGGCTTCTTCTGGAGAGCCGACGGCTTTTTTGGCTTTGATATGATTCCCGGTAACAAAAAAGACGAGTGGTGGGATAAACACTTGCCGGTACATGCTATAGATTCTACTGTTACCGCTTACGACTGGGCTTATCGCCAGCGCGGGCGCTAGATTTAATAAATAGAAAAAGAGAGAATATATTATGTTGTGGACATTATTTACAATAATCTTAGTAGTCGCCGTTACATTACTCGTAGTCTATACAATAGTTAAGAAAATATCTGTACGTTGGTGGGAATGGTTAATCGGTGGCATAGGTTTGGTACTTTTGGTTTTTGCCTTACAAAATTTCGTGGGTGCTTTGGCTGAGAGTGAGAATCATGCCGCTTGGACTTTCTTGTTGACTTTAGGTATTCCGGCGATTATTTTGATTGCTTTGCCTACTGTTGTTGTGATGAATAGAAACAGAGTAGAAATTTAAATAATTGTTTAATTTTTAACTACTTAGTCAAAGCAATGCTAGACATAAAACCAAATAACAAATTAAATGGCGAACTTCGGTAGGTTAGTCCGAAGTTCGCCATTTATCTATTCTAAGTCTTTTGAAAACAAACCAACGGAAGCTATCTCTAATTGGTTCCAATTATCTTACGATGGTGGAGATAGGGGGGCTCGAACCCCCGACCTTCGCATTGCGAACGCGACGCTCTCCCAACTAAGCTATATCCCCAAAAACAAGATTCATTATAACATAGCATTTTATAATATACCAAAGCTATCATAATGAATTGCAAAAAGCCTATTACATAAGTATAATTTAGCTATGGACAAGCATAGCCATAATTCATATGATCAAACTCTGCGCCAAAAGGGCTATAGGTTGACACCGCAACGAGCTATGGTTTTAGAAGCTATAGAACATGCTACTAGCCATATATCAACAGAAGAAATATACACTCCCATTGCTAAAAAATATCCTAATGTTAATATATCCACCGTATACCGCACTCTTGAACTCTTAACTGAGTTGAGCCTGGTAACAGCCACCAATATGGGTGACGGCACATTACGTTACCATGCCAGCGGCAAGGGCCGTCATCATCATTTAATATGTAATAAATGTGGTAAGATTATTGATATAAACGAATATGACTTACAAGAATTAAAAGATAGTCTTTTAGCTAATTACGGCTTTGCTGCTGAGCTAAAACATGTTGCTTTTTTTGGCTGCTGCCCAGCTTGCACAGATAAATAACTAGACGTTAAATATTTTATCGTTTTATATTTTCAAATATACAGCAAAAATTTTTTGTCAAAAACACAAATTAGCGCATTTTACCAATAATCATAGCCTTATAAGTCCGAATGACCAATATCTTCTTGCATAGTTAAATTTTTTTAGATGTCACTATTCTACAAAAAGCTTCGCAAAGGCTGCACAAGACATTTTTAGCGTTTTTTATCAAAAAGGGTGAAATAAACTAATTTTGTGGACCAATAAACGTAAATATGTTATAATTAGCGTATAAAATACAAGTAGAGAACCCCGCTTTTTTGGCGGGGTACAATATATTAAAAAGAGAAAAATTTATGACTGAAGAAGAAATAAGAAGTAAAAAAGAAAAAGATAGTGCCGAGTATAGCGCCAGCGATATTCAAGTTTTAGAAGGTTTGGAGGCCGTGCGCAAACGTCCAGGCATGTATATTGGTTCTACCGATCAACGCGGTCTAGATCATCTAGTATATGAAATCGTGCACAATGCTGTAGACGAAGCCATGGGTGGTTTTTGTGATGAGATTTCTTGCACTATCCACACCGATAATTCAGTGACAGTAGTAGACAATGGCCGTGGTATTCCCTGCGAAATTCACCCCAAAACTGGCAAGAATGCTTTGGAGACTGTACTAACAGTATTACACGCTGGTGCTAAATTCGGCGGTAAGACCTATCAAGTTTCCGGCGGCTTGCACGGCGTAGGTTCATCGGTAGTAAACGCCCTTTCCGAATGGATGATGGCTACCGTTAAAAAAGATGGTAAAATTCATCGCCAAACTTATTCGCGAGGTGCACCTAAAACCGATCTGGAAATTTTGGGTGATACTGAAGAAACTGGCACCACTATTTCTTTCTACCCTGATACAACAATTATGGCTGAACCGGACTGGAATTTCGGTATTATATCTGGCCGTGTACGCGAGATGGCCTATTTAAACAAAGGTCTGACCATACACATTATTGATGAACGCGACAACAATCGAAAGCAAACCTATTATTTTGAAGGCGGCATTACCGGCTATGTACGCCATCTAAACCGTCATAAAAATGTCGTTAATCGTTTGCCGGCTTATATCACCGGTAGTCAAGGCACCACAGTAGTGGAAGTAGCTATACAATACAACGATGGCTTTATGGATAATACTTTATCCTTCGCCAACTGCGTCAACACTGTTGATGGTGGTACTCACTTAACAGGTTTCCGTTCGGCTTTGACTCGTGTATTGAATGACTATGCCCGTAAAGCTAAAATACTAAAAGAAGGCGATGCTAACTTAACTGGCGACGATGTGCGCGAAGGCCTAACAGCTATTGTTTCAGTTAAGCTTTCCGAGCCGCAATTTGAAGGCCAGACCAAAGGTAAACTGGGCAATATAGAAGTTAAAGCTATTACCGAAAGTGTAGTATCAGATAAACTTTCGTTATATTTTGAAGAACATCCGGAAGATGCTAAAAAGATTTTAGATAAATGTCTAATGGCTGCTAGAGCACGCGAAGCGGCTCGGAAAGCTCGCGATCTAGTTATTAAGAAAAACTCCTTAGATGTATCTACCCTACCAGGAAAACTGGCTGGCTGTTCGGAAAAAGACCCGGCTTCATGTGAGCTTTTCTTGGTAGAAGGCGACTCGGCTGGCGGCTCAGCTAAACAAGGCCGTAACCGCCGCTTTCAGGCGATTTTACCTTTGCGCGGTAAGATTTTGAATGTGGAAAAAGCCGGCGCCGATAAGATTTTAGCCCATCAAGAAATACGCACTATCATTACTGCTTTAAATACCGGCATAGATGAGGACTATGACGATAGTCGCTTGCGCTATCACCGTGTAGTATTAATGACTGATGCCGATGTGGACGGCGCTCATATCCGTACTCTTTTACTCACTTTCTTCTTCCGCCATACTCCTAAATTAATAGAAAACGGTCATCTTTTCATCGCCCAGCCACCATTATACAGTATTAAAAGCGGTAAAAAAGAAATGTGGATCTATTCTGACGAGGAAAAAGATGCTATGTTAGCCAGTGAATTTAAAGGTTTACGCAACGTAGAAGTACGCCGCTATAAAGGTTTGGGTGAAATGAACGCCGAGCAGCTGTGGGCTACTACTATGAACCCCGCTACCCGCACTTTGCTCAAGGTAGAACTTGATGATGTCAATGAGGCTGACAGTATATGCTCGTTGCTAATGGGAGAAGAAGTGCCGCCACGCAAACTTTTCATACAAACCCACGCCAAGAGTGTTACCAACCTAGATATTTAATATCAAACCCATTGACACTATTGTCAAGGGGTTGTTTTAAAAGGAAAAATGTTAAAAGTTTTTATCGGCGAGAATTTATGGTTAGCAGAAAAAGAACTAGCTTCCATTAAAAAACAAGCCGATCCTTATAATTATGTAAATCTTAATGGCGACAAGCTGACAGTCAATGATCTGGCCAGCCATTGTCAGATTATGCCTTTTTTCGGCGGTAATAAAACTATCT
This sequence comes from Chloroflexota bacterium, assembly GCA_009778865.1. Taxonomy (GTDB): domain Bacteria; phylum Chloroflexota; class Dehalococcoidia; order Dehalococcoidales; family WRFJ01; genus WRFJ01. The sequence continues at coordinate 4,006 of WRFJ01000064.1, forward strand.
GTGTACGTTCATTGCTCAGTCGCTTTGACCGTACTGCACGTGAAAGTAAATACAAAAGTAAAAATCCGATACCTTCTTTGGTTGAGCAATTTGCCGACATTTTAAACACTTTGCCTGATTTTTGTCATGTAATACTGATAGACAATCAAGTTTCGGAAAGCAATGCTCTGCTTAAATCTTTAAGTAAAGCCCAAGTTAATATTTGTGAATCACCCAAAGGGCAAGCTTTAGTTAAACACGTAGAAGATGTCGTACAGGAAAAAGACGGTAAAATAGATAAAAATGCTGCTGTTTTATTGTCTACTCTGGCTGGCAGCGATATGCTGGCCTTAGATAACGAGCTGGATAAACTTTTGTTATATGTTAATAGCAAGACTATTACTGCTACCGATATTGATGAAATGTGCTCATTGGCCAAAGAACAGAGCATTTTTAATTTAGTTGATGCTGTTATTAAAAAAGACGGGTACACAGCTGAAAAAATTTTGGCACAGATGTTTAAAAACGGTGCTGCTCCCACTATGATTACTCACATGCTGACCCGTTCTTACCGTATTATGCTGGCAATATCTGCCGCTAAAGATGAAGGGTTAAAGGGTATAGCCGTTAAAAACGTTGCCGATAACATTTTAGGCGCCCCTCTTAAACCGTTTGAATTTAATAAATTAGAAGAGCTTAGTCGCGCCTATACTCTTAGCCGTTTAAAAAACATCTATAACGAACTTCTGCAAAACGACATAGCAGTTAAAAGTGGGCAACTGGATGCTGAGAGTGCTATCAGCGTGCTGGTATGCTTATTACTCGCCACTTAAAATAGCTTGCACTGAAGATATGGTGTATGGTTTTGTTATTATATGTATAGAAAGAAAAAATCAATGCCCAGTAACAACAGTAAATATACTTCGGAAATATCAGCAGACAGTCAAGTTTATTATTGAAAGCGGACAGGTCATCAATAAAAAGTTGCGAATGGGAATAAAAAATGGATAAACTATCTAAATAGTGTGGATATGATGAGATAAATATTGCGGACATGACATTTTCTGTTACAAGGAAGGGAACAGTGCCCTCTACCATGTCAGGCTTATTATCTCACACATTGTTGTAAAAGATAACAACATTACTATACAAGGAGTAGAGTTTTTAAAGTTTTTTAATGATAAAGCCGAAGCTAAAAAGAACAAAAACTCGCACAAAAAAGGCTAAAAAATGGCAATAACTCAATCTATTTATTACTTTTAAGGTGTAATTTCTATGAAATCTTGGGAAATCCGCCGCCAATATTTGGATTATTTTATTAAAAACGGGCATAAAGAAATTCCCTCTTCCTCGCTTATTCCTTATGGCGATGCCACATTATTACTGACCACTGCCGGCATGGTACAGTTTAAGCCATATTTTTTAGGCGAAGGTACGCCGCCTGCTGCTCGTATGACATCTTGCCAAAAATGTTTCCGCACCACCGATATAGATAGTGTAGGAGACGCTTCCCATCTCACTTTTTTTGAGATGCTGGGTAATTTTTCTATTGGAAATTATTTTAAAAAAGAAGCCATAACCTATGCCTGGGATTTCATCACTAATGTGATGAGCATTCCTCAGGAAAAACTATGGATTACGGTTTATTTGGATGATGAAGAAGCTATAGAATATTGGCAGGTTTTAGGTGTACCGGCA
>WRFJ01000065.1 GCA_009778865.1 Chloroflexota bacterium
CGTCCTTTAAACGGGCTTGTCTTATCTCGTTTAATTGAAAAGTAAGAAAATCAACTTGTTTTGAGCGTTCTTGAGCAGTCGCCTGCAAGCTTTTATAATATTCTATATTTGCTTTGAGAGTTTTATAATGCTCACCATACTCAGCACTTTGTGCGGTGCTTAAGCTAAATCTGTCTAATATTTCTAAATGGCTGGCGGTATTTAATAAAGATAAATGATCACTTTGCCCGTGGATATCCACCAAAAGGCTGCCCACTTCTTGCATGACGGTGCGCGAACATATATCACCATTTATCCTAAAAGATGAGCGACCGGCTCTTTTTATCTCGCAGGCCAGCACCAACTGTCCGAAAGCATCTACAGATAAACCTTTATTTTGCAGTAATTTATTTATTTTTGCACGACGGCTGCCACTCGTCGTAAAGAGGCCGTTTATTTTAGCGCTGTCGGCGCTACTTTTAATTAGTTCGTCGTCGGTCTTTCCCAGTATTAAAGCGGCCAAAGCATCAGCTATCAAGCTTTTTCCGGCGCCAGTTTCACCGCTAAGCACATTAAGACCGCTGCTGGGCATAAAAAGCAGGGAAGATATGATAGCAAAATTTTCTACTTTCAGTTCTAAAAGCATATGTTTTCCTTACTTGTAAAGATTCTATCATAAACAGCAGTTTAGGAAACAACTTCTTAGGTATTTCATTATCTTTTTTGGTATACTAATTAATGCACATTAAACGTAATGAACTTATTTCTGCTCTTACCCACTTGACAGGTGCTGTTGGCCTAGCTATTGGTGCAGTATTTTTGCTTATAGCCTGTCAGGGACGCGGCGATATGATTACCATATGTCTTATATATACTGTCTGCGGTCTTCTGATGTTTTTAGCTTCATTTTTTTATCATGCGCAAAAGCAACAGGAAAACCAAAATAATATATGGCGTAAGCTTGATCATATAGCGATATTTATTATGATTGCCGGTTCTTATACGGCTTTATGTCATATATATTTGCCGCCTGTTACTGCCATGTGGCTTATTATTGCTCAATGGCTGCTGGTAGCTTTCGGTGTTTTTTACAAGATTTTTTGGATCAAAGGACCGCGCTTTCTTTCTTCTCTTATATATCTGCTGATGGGCTGGATGATAATTATCCCGTTAGGTGATCTGCTTGATTCTATGAATGCTTTAAAATTATGGCTTTTGATAAGCGGCGGTTTAGCTTATACTGTGGGCGCTGTACTATATGCTTTAAAAAAACCCAATTTTATACCGAGTTTCTTTGCTTTCCACGAAGTGTTTCATATTTTCGTACTGTTGGGAGCGGCTTTACATTGGGCGGTTATATATATAGGTTTGTCTGGTTAACGTTGCTTAGCCATGCAGGCCATATATAAATATAAAATGGGAAAAGTCTAATTGCCCCGTTAATGATAAAATCATTGCGTAACACTAATGTTTTTCTTTAAATACACAACGGGGTCTGCGATTTATAAAAATGGTTTCGGTTATTCACTTTGAACACCAAACTATTTAGCGGCGTTATTTAATGACAATGGCTAACTGATGAAGATCATCATTATTGTGCGTAAGAAGCAGTGTCTAAAGTGATAAATGCAGTGCTTATAACGTCGTATTTTTTCTTTGTGTTAAATTAAAAGTGCGCAGTATTTCCTGTTTATGATTACGGATATTAATGCTAAGATTAAGACCGCCGCCTATGGCATGAGTGGAGCAGGAAAGGCATGGGTCATAGGCTCTAAAAGCCATTTCCACTTGATTTAAGAAACCTTCCCTAATATCTGGACCTTTAACAAAAGCTTTGGCCGCTTTAGTGATTGAAGCACAAATAGGGCCGGCGTTATGCTGCGTAGCTACCAAAAGATTGGCAGCAGTAATAAAGCCTTTTTCGTCGGTTTTAAAATGATGTAACAGAGTGCCACGGGCAGCCTCAATAGCGCCTATACCTTCTTTTTGCATATTAAAATTCATATTGCGGATATCTTTACTGGTAAGCATGGGGTTTTCGGCTATTTCCACCATACTTTCAGAAGCTTGTAAAGCTTCTATCAAACGTGCCCAGTGATAAGCCAAGGTTTGGTTAACTGGCTTACCGCCTAAAGTTTTGAGCATCTCTTGGTGTTCAATTTGGGCTAGGGTAGTTATCATACCGTCTACAGCGTTAAAGCGCGCCAGAGGTCCTACACGCAACATACCGGTGTTATTGCCTTCTTCTAAACCGGTCCAGCCGAGTTTTTTGGCAAATGTAAAACGTATATAAGTCCAAGGCTCTACCCATTCTCCAATGTGGTTTACATAATCTTTGGCAGCAAAACGGTCAATCTCTTGATTTTGACTATTGCCGGTAATGCGCATAGTGTTTTGAGTATCCCCATAGAAATCAAGTTGATTTTGCCCGTTTACCATGCACAGGTTATTGACATTTAAACTGTAGGCTGGATTGGCAATAAGTTCTGAAAATTCTTTATTTTTTAATGCCAAATCTTTAAAGAGACCGATGCTAAATTTAGCAAACTCTAAGTTGTCATAAGCTATTTCTTTTATTTTAACGCGCTCAGCCTCAGTAATGCCGCGCGAACAACCGCCGGGAAGTCCAGACTCGGGGTGAGGTGGCTTGCTGGCGATAAGACGGATAATACTGCGCACTTTTTTGCGTATCTCAATTACTTTGCGACCAACGTCTATACCCATTTTATCTACTACGCCTAGGATATTACGAATAGCAGGATCGGCATTTGGCCCCAAAATAAAGTCAGGCGAAGACAGGAAGTAGAAATGAACGTAGTGGTCTTCGGCCAAAAAAGCATTTAAATGTAAACGGCGGATAAGTTCGGCTGCTGGAGTTGGGCTAACACCAAAAACATTGTCTACAGCTTTGGTAGCGGCAATATTATGAGGAGAAGGGCAGACGCCGCAAATGTTGGGCATGATACGCGGCATTTCTTCCACTGGGCGGCCCACCACAAAACGCTCAAAACCGCGCATTTCCACTACTTGCCAGTATGCATCTTGCACAAAACCTTTTTCATCAAGAAAAATCTCTATTTTACCGTGACCTTCTAGACGGGTAATGGGGTTAATGGTAATATTTTGTCCCATAATCTTAGCCCTCTTTCTTATCTAAGGCCGAAGTAGGCAGGCAGAAACGGTAAAGATAGCCAGCTAGATCGCCCATTTGGTCAATAATTTTTTCTATATCTTGGTCTTTGTTAGCATCCAGCATACCGGCTAAAGATGAAATGAAGCGGGCTGGAGCTTGTTCGTGTTCTTCGGTAGCCCCAAAACAGCCGCGACAAGGCAAGTTTATATTCATACAGGCTTCGCCGCATCCAGTGCGGGTAGCCGGACCGTAACAAAAAATACCTTGTGCCAAAAAACAAATATCGTCTTTAGCTTCCACGTTATGGATGCGCTTTATTTCTTTTAATTTAATACGCGGCGGCTTAGTGTCGTTGCGCGGACAGGTATCACACAAAGCTTTATGCGGAGCCAGAGTAGAACCGCGCGGCGGTAGTTTATTTTCCAGCACATTATTGATAGCTTTTAATATTAGATCGGGAGGGGGACAACAACCAGGCAAGAAATAATCTATCTCTATTTTATCTTTTAACGGATATACTTTCTTTTGTAAAGCAGGCAGCGTCAGTGTATGGCCGTTAACTATGCTCTCTGTTTGCGGACGTACTTGGCGAGGATTACAGACAGTAGGAGCGTTTTGATAAGCCCAGTCCATAAAATTACTGTTATCGTGCCAGTTAGCCATACCGGGTACGCCGCCAAAGCAAGCGCAAGTACCAAAAGCCATCATCAAACGGGCTTTACGACGTAAAAGCTTACCTACATCTTCATTATCGGTGTTGCGTATACTGCCGTTGACTATAACTAGGTCTATAGAACTATCGGCAACTTCTTCAATATTTTTATATTTATAATCTAAGGCAATAGGCCAGAAAACAATATCTACAGCATTAGCTATTTCCAACAATTTTTCATTTAAATCAATTATAGCTTCATCACAACCGCCGCAGCCGCTTAGCCAACATATAGCAACTTTTGGTTTGTTCATATCTTTGCTCCTATATATTCCAAGCCTTAGCGGCTTCTTGCGGTTTCAATATTATTGAAGGACCCATTGTTTTAAGGTCGGTGGTAAAATCTTCTATAATTTGATCTATACTGCTGCCATCGGCATCTAAGCCAAAGAAGTAGCGTATACGACTGCCTTCTATACCGTAAGCCTTTAGTACTTCTCTGAAAAGCATAGTGCGTTTTTTAAATTCTAAATTGCCGTCCATAAAGTGGCAATCACCTTCATTGCAGCCTAATACCAACACGCCGTCGGCACCTTGGTTAAAAGCTTGCGTTAAGTGTGAGGCGTCTATTTTGCCGCTGCAGATAAGCGGTATTGCCGAGCCGTTTTGTTTATTAAGCTTGGCTGAGGCAACAGCAAAACCCCAGCTGAATTTACAGGCAAAGCATATAACTTTAGGTTGATAAGCCATGGCTTTTATCTTCTTCCTTTAAGAAAAGGCCTCGGAGGCCGCTTTTATTTTATCTTCTAAATCATCGTATTCCATGTGTCTGGCGCGGGAGGGACATACGCGTACGCATAAACCGCAACCTTTGCAGCGATGGATATCAGTATCGCTGTATATATCACCATCGCAGTCTTTTAAAGTAGCTGATTGGTAGTTACAGGCGTAAATGCACATACCGCATCCGCTGCATTTCTGTAGAGTGACTTTAGCTATGGGGATAGTCTTTTGGAAGTCTACCGAGACACAGGCCCGGCAAGAAGAGCAGGGACCGCAATAACAGCAACGTTTGGCCTCCTCAATGGCTTCTTTGAGAGTATATCCGCGCTCAAAGAGCTGGAAATGCAAACGCTTTTCTGGCGGAATCCACACTGTTTCCACTGCACTCTTGTGTTGATCGCGCAAAGGCAACTCAAATGGCCTATATTCGCGTTTGCGGCCTTCTCTAAGGTCCATGCCTCTTAAGTAGCGGTCAATGCTTTCAGCAGCTATTTGACCGCTGTACATACCGTCTACCATAAAACCTATGCGCTGCACGTCACCGCCTACAAAAACCTCGGGACGTTTAGCACTCTGGTAAGTTACGGGGTCGACAGTAAGGCGGCCGTTTTCATCTATTAAGCCGTCACGCATCAGCGAAGAGCGGTCGGCCATTTGGCCCACAGTAATTAGTAATATGTCGCCAGTCAGGAATATAGAATCGGAAGCATCAAATTTAGGGTTAAAGCCGCTGGTATCAAATACCGAAACGCATTTGGGAGCTTGGATGCTCTTAAACTTGCCGCCCTCACCTATAATGCGTCCTACGCCGCGGGAGTAGATGATTTTAATACCCTCTTCCCAGGCTCCGCGTATTTCCTCATCGGAAGCAGGTATTTCTTCACGTTTTTCCAAAGCCACCAGTGTAACATCTCCACCCAAACGGCGAGCAGTACGGGCAGCGTCCAAAGCTACATTGCCGCCGCCGATGACGATTACTCTTTTGTTTTTAAAGTA
>WRFJ01000066.1 GCA_009778865.1 Chloroflexota bacterium
AACATAATTACGAACCTAAATATATTGCCTTGCGCAATAAAGGTAATATCATTAACGAATTAAGAAAAGCTGCTGCCGGCGCCTCTGAAGTATATCTGGCTACCGACCCAGACCGCGAAGGTGAAGCCATAGCTTGGCATCTTTTAGCTATAACCGATGCTTACAAAAAATATAAAAGAGTAACTTTCAACGAAATCACCGAAGAAGCTATCAAAAAAGCTTTTGCCGAACCACGTAAGCTGGATATGAAATTAATAAACGCCCAACAGGCCAGGCGCATACTGGACCGTCTGGTGGGCTATAAGCTTTCACCGCTTTTGTGGCGTAAAGTTAAGCGCGGTCTTTCAGCCGGACGTGTGCAAAGTGTAGCTGTGCGCATTATTGTAGATCGCGAACGTGAAATAGAGGCTTTTATTGCCCAAGAATATTGGAATATTGACGCTATTCTTTATACCACCGATCAAAAAGATAATTTTGCCGCAGCTTTTTACGGCTTACATACCGGAGACAAGTTGGATATTTGTAACAGCGAAGAAGCTGATATTATTCAAAAAGAACTAGAGTCAGCTCTCTACAGTATTAAAAAAATACAGAATAAAGAAACTATTAAAAGAGCCCAACCACCATTTACCACCTCCACCATGCAGCAAGAGGCCGCCCGTAAACTGCACTTTAGTGCTAAACAGACGATGGCTTTAGCTCAGCAGCTTTATGAGGGCTTAACTTTGGGCGAAGAAGGTGAAGTAGGCCTTATCACCTATATGAGAACCGACTCGGTTAAAGTTTCTAAAGTAGCTATCACCGAAGCTAGAGATTTAATTGCTGAAAAATACGGCGCATCTTATGTGCCGGAAAAAGTACAATCTTACAGCACCCGTAGCCGCGGTGCTCAGGAAGCCCACGAGGCCATACGTCCCACTAAAATTAAGCGTGAGCCATCCGATATCAAAAAGTTCTTAAAACCCGATCAGTTTCGTTTGTATAAACTTATTTGGGAACGCATGGTAGCCAGCCAGATGGCTAGCGCAGTATATGATGTGACCTCGCTGAATATTGTAGCTACTGCCAAAAGCAAAAAGAAATATCTGTTAAAAAATCAAAGCTCCTACCTTAAATTTAAGGGTTTTCTGGTTTTATATACTACTGAAGAAAGCGAGCAACAAACAGATACTTTCAGCAGTACTTTGGCCGAAGGCCATAGTTTAAATCTACAAAAAGTAACCGCTGAGCAGAATTTTACCAAACCACCCTCGCGTTACACCGAAGGCACACTGATTAAAACTTTGGAAAGCGAAGGCATCGGCCGCCCCTCTACTTATGCTCCCATTATTTCCACTATTACCGAACGTGAATATGTGGTAAAAGACAGCAGCGTATTTAAACCCACTGAACTAGGTACTATAGTTAACGACCTGTTGGTGGCTAATTTCCCGCATGTCTTTGATGTAGCTTTTACCGCCCAAATGGAAGACTTTTTAGATGATATTGCCGACGGTAAACAAGATTGGGTAACCGTTATAAACAACTTTTATCCACCTTTTAAAGAGCAATTAGATAAAACCTCCGAAGATGTTGACCGTGTCAAGTTATCTGAGGAACAGGTAGAAGAAAAGTGCCCTCACTGCGGTCAAAATTTGGTGATTAAAAGCGGGCGTTTCGGCAAGTTTTTGGCCTGTCCCGATTATCCCCAGTGTAAATTCACTAAGTCTTTTCAAATATCAACCGGCGTATCATGCCCTCAGTGCGGACAGGGTGAAATAGTCGAAAAAAGAAGTAAAAAAAGTAAGATTTTTTACGGCTGCTCGGCTTACCCGTCATGTAACTATGCTTTATTTAACAAGCCGGTAGCCACACCCTGCCCCAAATGTAATTCGGTAATGACTGAATTTAGAAAGAAAGTTCGTTGTAACTCTTGTGGACATACTCAAAAGGCTTAACGATAAGCTGCCTTATGTTGAGCAGTACTATAACTATCTGACAGCTGAAAAAGGACTGTCAGAATATACTTGCCGTAATTATTTAAGCGATCTTGAAGAATACTGCTATTTTCTACATAAAAGGAAAGAGCAGATAGAAAACTCGACAGAAGGTAAACTAGATCCTTATAAGAGTAAAAAATACACTATGCCTAATGCTGACTGGCTTATAATACGCGAATATATGAGTTCAATATTCGGAGAATACGTCAGAGCCAGTTTAAACCGCAAGCTTTCGGCCTTGCGTTCATATTACCGTTTTTTAGAGCGTGAAAACATCATCCCCTATTCACCCATGATGCGCGGTTCCTCCCTTAAAAATAAAAAAAACCTGCCGGTATTTTTAAGTGAAAGCGAAATAAATAAAATGCTTGCTCTGCCGATAGACAACAGTCCCGGCAGCCTGCGTAATAAAGCTATTTTAGAGTTACTCTATGCCAGTGGTTTGCGACTGGCCGAAATAGCTTCTCTTAATAAAGAGCAAATTAGACCTAATGATTATGAGATACGCGTAACAGGCAAAGGTAAAAAAGAACGTGCAGTATTGATGGGACAGGCAGCTATGGTGGCTTTACAAACCTATATAGAGCACGGACGGACACAACTTGTTAAAGATATAAGCCAAAAGGCCCTCTTTTTAAATGTGAAAGGTGGCAGATTAAGCCGGCGCAGCATAGAAATGATTGTGCATAAAGCAGCGGCAGCGGCCGGTATTACCAAAGATGTGCACACTCATACTTTGCGTCATACTTTTGCCACACATTTACTAGATAATGGTGCTAATTTACGTACTGTACAGCAACTTTTGGGACATTCCACCCCGGCTACCACTCAAATATATACCCACGTCACCTTTAAAAAGGCGAAAATGATATATGAAAAGGCCCATCCTTTGGCTGGGGAAGAAGTAAAAGATGAGCAGACTTAAAATTTTACGCCGCCTCTTAAAAGAAAACGGTTTTGAAGCAGTAATGATTACTAACCGCCACAATATAGAGTGGTTAAGCTCTTTTACCGGCAGCAGCGGACGGCTTTTTGTCAGCCAAACCGAGGCTTTTATAGCTACCGACAGCCGTTACTTTGAACAGGCTGGGCAGCAAGCTTTTGATTTTACTTTATACCCTATAGAACGTAAGACTTTATCTTGGTTACCCAATCTTTTGAGTTTACTTAAAATTAGCGAACTGGCTTTTGAAGATGATATTTTATTTAGCGCCTATCAAGAACTAAGCGAAGTTATAAAAGGCTTACCCAAACTAAAACTTAGGCCTTTAGGTTCTGTCTTAATGCAGGCCCGCAGCATAAAAGATGACAGCGAAATAGCCAATATACGTAAAGCCGTAGCGGTAACCGACCATGCTTTTGATACAATAGCTTCTTTAATAAAACCGGGCATCAGTGAAAAGGAAGCGGCCTGGCAAACCGAAAAGCTTATGCGCGATATAACACAAGGACAGCCGCTGTCTTTTAATATAATTGTAGCCGCCGGCCTAAACAGCGCTTTACCGCATGCTGTTCCCTCTGACAGGCCAGTTAAAGAAGCAGAACCGCTGCTTTTCGACATGGGTGCTTCTTATAATGGTTATTGCGCCGATTTATCGCGCACAATATTTCTTGGTAAAAGACCGCCCTTTTTTGCTAAAATTTATGATACAGTAGTTAAAGCTCAAGAGGCAGTGATTAAAGGAGCTAAAATAGGCATGAGCGGTGCTCAGGTGGATGAGCTGGCACGCTCGGTAATCAGAAAAGCCGGTTACGATGAAAACTTCGGACATGGCAGCGGGCACGGTTTAGGCCTTTATATCCATGAATACCCCAGTCTAGCACCTTTAAGCACCAACCTTTTGCAGGAAAATATGGTTTTTACAGTAGAACCAGGCATCTACATACCGGGCCAAGGCGGCGTACGTATCGAAGATACCGTACTGATGACAGCCAGCGGCATAGAAGTGCTGTCATCGGCAATTAAAAGTTTATAATTGAGAGATTTTATAAGGAGCACATAGGAAAAATGGCCGGTGATGATATTAAAAAAGGCAATGTTATAGATGTAGACGGTAAACTTTACCAAATTATTGAGATTCAACACATAAAAATGAAAAGAACGGCTTTAAATCGTATTAAAATGCGCGACATACGCAGTGGTTCGACTATTGAGCAGTCTTTCCAGAACACCGAAAAATTCAACAAAGTACGTTTAGAGACATTGCCTATGCAATACCTGTACGAAGATAACGGTTTATATTATGTCATGGATGAAGAGTCTTATGAGCAATTTCCGCTTACCAAAGAACAGATGGGCGATACTCTTAAATATCTTAAAGAAAACGTTATCTTAAACGTTGAAAAATATCAGGATGAGGTGTTAAGCGTCACTCCCCCTATCTCTATGGTCTTAAAGGTGGTAACTACCGAACCTGGCTTTGCCGGTGACACCAAGAGCGGCGCCAGCAAACCGGCTACTTTGGAAACCGGGTTAACTTTACAGGTACCTTTGTTTGTTAATGAAGGTGACATGATTAAAGTAGACACCCGTACTGATCAATATATTGAAAGGGCTTAAAGGCCGACCGTGCTGAAAGTAGATTTACATCTGCATACTAAATACTCACTGGACTCACATGCTCAAACAGACGACATAATAGCCGCTTGTTTGGCACACGGCATAACCTGTCTTGCTGTAACCGACCACGGACAGACTGAGGGTGCTTTTGAAATAGCCGCCAGAGCCCCTTTTAAAGTAATTATCGGCGAAGAAATACTTACTCCCTACGGCGAAATTATCGGTCTTTTTTTAAAAGAAAAGATCCAAAGTCCTTGCGGACCTGAAGAAGCAGTAGCCGAGATCAAAAAACAAGGCGGCCTGGTGATAATCCCCCATCCTTTTGACAGCGTACGCGCTACTGCCCTTGACAATAATATCCTTAACCGCTTAGTTAACTTCGGCTGTATAGATGCTATTGAAGTGCTTAACGGACGTATAATATATAATAAAGATATTAAGCGTGCCCTAAAATATGCCGAAGGGCACAGTCTTTTAAAAACGGCTGGTTCTGATTCGCACCGCATAGACGAAATCGGCAATGCTTATCTGGAAACAGAAGATTTTGACGGTCCGCAAGAGTTTCTACAAGCTCTTAAAACCGCTAAAATAGTAAATAAAAGGAGTAGCTTTTTAGGCATACGCACTGGCGCTCTGTGGGAGCGTGCGGCTAACCGCAAAAATGCCAAAAAGACCCGCTACATTAAGTAAGATGTATAAGATAGGTTGGTTTTCCACTGCCAACGGCAAAACATCTCAGCTTTTACTATCTACTGTAATGGATAATATCCAAACAGATCAGTTAAAAGCCGAAATAGCTTTTGTTTTTGTTTCCCGTGAACAAGGTGAAAATCTTGAGACCGATAATTTTATAAATATGGTAGAAGGCTATAATTTGCCTTTGGTAACTTTTTCTTTTGATAAGTTTAGGGCCCTGCATTCTGATTTAAAACGCTCTCAGGTGCGAGAGCTATATGATACTAAAGTAATAGAAATGCTTAAAGCTTA
>WRFJ01000067.1 GCA_009778865.1 Chloroflexota bacterium
CACGGCGTGGCAAGCCAAAGATAGTAGGCGAAACCAAAGCCTGAAGCTCCACTAATAAAGGGCGTGTACCTTCTAACAACGGCACTACACATGAGCCTTCATTTTCTTCTTCATGTTCGCCAATAAATATAGATGAGGGGTTGGACACTTCTTGTAGACCACGTTCACTCATAGTAAAAATTCCCACTTCTGATATACTGCCAAAGCGATTCTTAGCAGCACGCAATATACGAAAAGAATTGAACTTTTCTCCTTCCAAATATAAAACAGTATCTACCACATGCTCCAGCACTCTAGGACCAGCCACTAAACCTTCTTTATTAACATGGCCACTAAGAAAAACCGGCACATCACTTTCCTTAGCATAGTTCATTAAACGTATTGCACATTCACGCACTTGAGAAACTGAGCCGGGAGCCGAATCTATCTCGGGAGCAAAAATAGTCTGCACTGAATCGACTACTACTAGTGAAGGCGTTTTTTCTTTAAGCAAAGCTAGACAAGCGTTGACATTTGTTTGGCTGACTACATATATATGATGAGTATTAATACCTAATCGCAAGGCACGCAGATTTATTTGACGTGGACTTTCTTCACCCGATATATAATAAACAGGAGACTGTGTTGTTGCCATTTCAGCACATAACTGTAAAAGTAAGGTGCTTTTACCTATACCAGGCTCGCCACCTATAAGCGTCACACTGCCATCCACCAAGCCACCACCTAAAACACGACTCAGTTCACCAAGTTTTAACAGACGACGCCTATCTTCCTCGTTGCCTATCTCATTTAAAGCTCTGACTGTAGCTGCTGGTGTATGGTTTACACCAGCAGTTCTGGTAAAAAAGGATGTAGCACTCGGCATTTCTTCTATAAAGCTATTCCAAGCGCCACACTCATCACATTTACCTTGCCACTTAGGAGCCATAACACCGCATTCTGTACATTTGAATATGGTTCTTATTTTAGCCATAAAGTTTTACCTAAATACATTATTTTAAAGTTTTCATACCAAAGAGACATCGCCTAAAAAGGCAATGTCTCTTTCTACAGCTATTTATGTTATTTTAGGCTTCAGCATCATCAGTCATAATCGACACTGCTTCTTCCAACATAACTCGCGTTTTATTGATACCATCGCGGATAGTAATTTGACCTTCCTGCCCATCTACGATAATCTCATCACCAGCCCTAAAGCGATTACGCAATAAATCTTCGGAAAGCTTGTCTTCCAGCTCACTTTGAATTGTGCGTCGCAACGGACGTGCACCGTATATCTTATCGTAACCTTTATCTCCTAAAATATCCTTAGCAGCATTCGTAACGGTAAGAGTAATAGCCTGATCTTTAAGCTGATTAATGACATTTTTCAGTATTAAATCTACGATTTGACGTATCTCTTGCTTATTCAAAGCATGAAACACCACTGTAGCATCTAAACGATTTAAGAATTCGGGGCGAAAATTTTTCTTCATCTCAGAGGTGAGCTTTTCGCGCATTTTTTCATAATCACGCTCTTGTTCAACTTTGTCCTCAACCACCGGCATAAAGCCCAATGCGCCGCCGCCTTTTTTAATCTCCTCAGCACCAATGTTAGAAGTCATGATGACAATGGTATTTCTAAAATCTATCTTTTTACCTTTAGAGTCGGTTAGATGACCATCGTCAAAGACTTGTAATAATATATTAAAGACATCGGGGTGAGCTTTTTCAATCTCATCTAAAAGCACTATGGAATATGGTTTACGACGCACCATTTCAGTTAACTGACCACCGTCATCGTAACCTACATATCCGGGAGGAGCGCCCATTAAACGCGAAACGGCATGCTTTTCCATATATTCACTCATATCAACACGAATAAGTGTGTTTTCTGAACCAAACATAAATTCAGCCAAAGCTCTGGCTAACTCAGTCTTACCAACGCCGGTAGGTCCTAAGAAAACAAAATTACCGATAGGACGTTTGGGATCTTTTAGGCCACTTCTAGCACGCCGTACAGCTTTAGAAACAGTAGAAATAGCTTCATCCTGTCCTACAATACGCTCATGCAGTGCTTTTTCCATATCTAGTAAACGCTCTTTTTCATCGCCGGTTAACTGATGCACGGGTACTTTAGTCCACATGGAAACTACTTTAGCAATTTCTTCTTCGTCAACTACCGGATTGCCAGCTTTAAGTTGATCTTTCCATTCTTTGGTTTGCGCTTTGATTTTTTCTTCTATGGCCAGTTCACGCTCGCGCATCTCGGCGGCATAATCATACTGTTTGGTAGCTAAAGCTGATTCTTTATCTTGTCTGTAGCTTTCTTCTTCCTTTTCCAAATCCTTAATAGAAATAGGCTTAGTCAGAAAACGCACGCGCACTCTAGAAGCTGCTTCATCTATAAGATCAATAGCTTTATCGGGCATAAAGCGATCAGAAATATACCGAGCAGCCAAATTGGCGGCCACAATTAAAGCACTATCAGTGATAGTGAGTTTATGATATTCTTCATAACGCGAGCGTATGCCCCGCAAAATCTGTATAGTCTCCTCAATGGAAGGCTCTTCTACCATTACAGTTTGGAAGCGCCTTTCCAAAGCCGGATCTTTTTCGATATGTTTACGGTAATCATCAAAAGTAGTGGCGCCTATTAATTGCAAATCGCCGCGCGATAAAGGTGGTTTTAGTATATTGGCAGCATCCACACTGCCTTCGGCAGCACCGGCTCCTACCATAGTATGAAATTCATCTACAAAAACAATGATATTGCCAGCCTCTTTAATTTCTTGCAGCACCTTCTTTAAACGTTCTTCAAATTCACCACGGAATTTGGTGCCGGCTACCAGCGAACCCATATCCAAAGACACCAAACGCTTGCCGGTTAAAGTTTCAGGCACATCATTAGCTACGATGCGACGGGCTAAACCCTCTACAATAGCTGTCTTGCCTACACCAGGCTCGCCGAGCAAGGCTGGATTGTTTTTACGGCGGCGAGAAAGAATCTGGATAACACGCTCAATTTCATCAGTGCGACCGATAACCGGATCTATACGATTTTCACGCACGGCTTGAGTTATATCAATCGTTAAAACATCAAGATTGGGGGTTTTGCTTTGCGTCTTAGTAACAACGGGACGAATACCCCTAAAAGGTGAATTGATATTGTTAGGCGATGGCTGTTGAGCAGCGCTGCTTAAAGCTCTGGTAATCTCAGCGCGTGCTTTTTCCAGTGTAACACCCAAAGATATAAGTATTTTATAGGCTATACCGTCTTCTTCGCGTAACATACCTAACAATAAATGTTCAGAGGAAATTTGAAGTGAATTCATTGTACGTGCTTCATCAATAGCCAATTCTATTACTCTTTTGGAAAGAGTAGTTAATCCGTCCTGAGCTGTAAGAGTGACAAAAGCTGACTCACGATTCACAGCTTCACGCACGATATCCATCGTAATGCCCATGGCAAAAAGAGCTTGGGCACCCACGCTATCATGCTCACGCACCATACCTAACAATAAATGTTCAGTACCTATATATTTTTGCCCCATTAAACTGGCTTCTTCTTGAGCAAAAGTCAGCATTCGGCGCAAAGATTCGGAAAATTTATCGTACCGACCAGCCATTATAATAACTCCTTCCCATGTACTGCTGCAGTATTTCATTGTAATTATAAACGTAAAAATTAAAGTTAGCAATATAACCAAATATAAAATGCTGCTCTTTATTATAACGTATCAAAGTTAAAAGATTATATCAGTAATCCATCAGTCTATCATACAACAGCCTACCGGATATCAATAATAACTAGCTTTTCTATAAAAAGAAAACCTTTCTAAAAACAAAAAAGAGGCTATTACACCTCTTATCTCAAGCCCTGTCATTATGCGGGCATTATTTTAAGCCCCAGAGCTCTTATTTGCGGCTGGTTATCCTAATATAGTGCAAGAATTGTTTTTCACTTCTGCGATAATAAGGGTTGCCAGTATGAGTTTGGCCGACAGTATGCTCTGTGCGCATAGTCATATAGATGTTACTCATTTATGTTTGCTTACTCCTTTGTTTTTTACTCCGTTTTACCTTCACAACTATATTATCAGTTTATATTAAAAAGCATATTAAACAGCGGTTAAATTTATGTTAAATTAAAAATGCCACTTTAAAGTGGCACCCAGCATAAACAAAAAGCTCCTCGGCAATGGCGTATTTTCCACAAAAGATTTCTCTCTAAGTATCGTCCGCGCTGAACAGTTTCACGACCGTGTTCGGGATGGGAACGGGTGGTTCCAGTTCGCTCTAATCACCGAAGAGCTAAAAGGTAGCAAATTTTCAAAAACCTTAAAGACTGAATGCCGTGTTTTTACACTAAATTCTAAAAAACAGTAAACCAAATTTTGTAAAGTTTGACTTGTTTTCAACTCTGAAACAGATCAAACCCACGACCATTAGTACAGCTTAGCTTAACGCATTACTACGCTTACACACGCTGCCTATCAAGCAGATAGTCTATCTGCGGTCTTACTGTAGCAAGCTACAGAGGGAGAACTAATCTTAGGAAATGCTTCGCACTTATATGCTTTCAGCGCTTATCAAAACCAGACTTGGCTACCCAGCAATGCCCCTGGCGGAACAACTGGCACACCATTGGTCTGTCCCTCCCGATCCTCTCGTACTAGGGAGAGCTTCCTTCAATTCTCCGAACGCCCACAGCGGAGAGAGACCAACCTGTCTCACGACGGTTTGAACCCAGCTCGCGTACCGCTTTAACCGGCGAACAGCCGGACCCTTGGGGCCTGCTTCAGTCCCAGGATGCGACGAGCCGACATCGAGGTGCCAAACCTTCCCGTCGATGTGAACTCTTGGGGAAGATAAGCCTGTTATCCCCGGGGTAGCTTTTATCCGTTAAGCCACGGCCCTTCCACTCGGAACCGTGGGATCACTTTGACCCAGTTTCCTGCCTGCTCGACTTGTATGTCTTACAGTCAAGCTCCCTTATACCAATGCGCTCTTAAGACGATTTCCATCCGTCTTGAGGGAACCTTTGTGCGCCTCCGTTACATTTTAGGAGGCGACCGCCCCAGTCAAACTACCCACCAGACACTGTCCTCCGGCTTGCTCCGGAGTTAGAGTCTAAATCAACCAAGACCGGTATTTCAACGTCGGCTCCACCAAGGCTGGCGCCCTAGCTTCAAAGCCTCCCGGCTATCCTACACATGATTAACCCAGACCCAGTGCCAAGTTGTAGTAAAGCTCCACGGGGTCTTTTTGTCCAGCTGCGGGTAACCCGTATCTTCACGGGTAATTCAATTTCGCCGAGTCTCTCGTTAAGACAGCGCCCAAGTTGTTGAGCCATTCGTGCGGGTCGGAACTTACCCGACAAGGGACTTCGCTACCTTAGGACCGTTATAGTTACGGCCGCCGTTCACTGGGGCTTCGGTTCAAAGCTTCGCTTGCGCTAACTTCCCCCCTTAACCTTCCAGCACTGGGCAGGCATCAGC
>WRFJ01000068.1 GCA_009778865.1 Chloroflexota bacterium
GCATCTGAGAAAAAGACAACAGCAAAATACGCCCATCCTGCAAGGTAAAATAGTAGTTGTCACCATTATATTGCATTTTAGCATCCTCATGGACTTTAACTATCTTAGAATTTTTAATAGATTCTTTAAGACCTGTTTCATAGTCTTTATGAGGTATAGTTAAATTGTCTACTGTGCTACTGACCGGCAATGCATAGCCATAGCCGTATTCAAAGGTATTTTTAGATTCTGAGCTGTAGTTATTTATAAGCTGCCATGTAAAAAAAACTAGCGCAAAAAGCATAACAAAACTCAGCAAAGCATAAGCCAATGAAAGCTTAACGCTTATTGGGTTAAATCTTTTCTGTGAGCTCATAGCCCATGCCCCTGACAGCTTTAATGACAGCACCGTTTTTGGGTGTGCACAGTTTTTTGCGCAAATTACTTATTAAAACATCTACCACATTGGATAAAGCGCCGTAGTCGCTGCCCCACACATGTTCTTCTATCATATAGCGCGCAACTACGGCGTTGCGATTGTAAAGTAGATATTCAAAAATACTATATTCTTTACCCGTAAGGGCTACCTCCTGGCCGTCCACCGTCACTTTTTGAGTGCTAGTATCCAGATTAATTTTACCAATGGAAAAAGTGGCCGAGGAAACACTATAAAAACGTCTCAATAAAGCACGTATACGCGCATAAAGTTCGGCTGAAGAAAAAGGTTTGGTCAGATAATCATCTGCACCACTGTCTAAGCCACGCACTTTATTTTCATAACTGTCTTGAGCTGTAAGCATTAAGATGGGAGTGCTTTTACCGGCTTTGCGCAGATCGGCACAAACTATAAAACCATCTATTTTGGGCAACATAACATCTAATATTATTAGATTATAGTCAAAAGCTAGAGCCATCTCTTTACCAGTAACACCATCTTCGGCGCTGTCTACAGCATGCCCCTGAGCTTTTAGTTCTTCACTGATAATATCACTTAATATTTTATTGTCTTCAATGATAAGAATATACATAACCGTAGATTTAATTCTAGCTGAGCAAGACCGACAATGCAAGCTGGTAGCTGGTAAAAATTAGAGGCCGCATGCGGCCTAATTGCTAGTTTTATAATACATAAGGTTGCATTTTATACAATATGATATCTAACTTTGTTTAATTAGAGTGTAGTATACGGTTACTTAATACCGCTTTGCTATTTGTATAATGTGACAAGTGACTATTATATAAAATGTGATTTCTTTTACTGCATTGCAGAGGCATCAGAATTTTGCAATATTATAAACGCTGAGCACCCAGACCACAATTCTCCACATGCTACAGTCAATGGTTCTGATGAGTTAAAGTTATTTTTTTTATCATTGATATAGCGTACTATTTCATCAAATTTTATTTGTTTAATTTCGCCTATTTTTTTTGATTCCGAGAAGTTTGCACAAAGCGTTCGAGTCCATCGATACACAAGAGTATGATCAATATCCATAAGACGCGCTATTGTTTGATGACAACTACCAGTCATAGCGTAGAACAGAATGCAAAGTGCTTTTCCGGCCGCAATTTTATAGTTGATACGGTTATCGCCTTCTCGGAAATTACACCCGCAGTCTTTACAATAATATCGTTGCTTTCCGGCAACAATCCCGCTTTTTACTACTCTTTCCGAACGACATCTTTTACATATCGGCATAATCTCTATATCCTATATATGAACGTTACACTTATAAATATATAATATCGTTCATGGCTGTTTTAGCCACTATAAACTATGGTGGTACACCAGTGTCAATAGTAATATAAATTTTTTTCATTTTTAACTGATTTTTTGAACTTATGTTTTCAAGGTGCAAAGAAATAAGATATTGTGTGTACTGTGACACTTTTGGTGCTGAACATTTTTATACTGCTAAGACGAAATTCTCTGAAAGAGGATTTGGGTATCTAGAATGTATAAACTCAAATTTTACGAACTAAGATGATTAGAGAGACCTAAACTAACATGCAGACTTTGGACTTTGCGACAAAGTCTATTCATAGCTTTACAGTAAAAGCTTAAAATTACGGCGGTTATATTTAATAAGGCCTTCGGCCTGCATTTTACTCAGTTCATTGCTCATGGCACTTCTGTCGACTGCTAAATAATCAGCTAACTCTTGACGATTAAAAGATATGCTAAAAACCGATGAGGCCGCTATTTGAGCCTGTTCGGAAAGATAGGAGAGCAGCTTTTGGCGAGTGGTAGTACGTGTAACATGTTTTATTTTTTGCGTTAGCATAATATTGTACCTAGCTAAAATACTCAGCATATTTTTAATCATACTAATATGAAAAGAACAGGCCGAATTGCAAGAAGTAGCAATGCGACGATAATTTATTAACAGAATACGACAAGCTGTCAAGGCTACTACAGCAATGGGTGGCTTTTGTATTTCTATGCAAGAAAAAGCCTCACCAAATAAACTGCCAGCTTCTACACGCGTCAAAATAGTGCGGTTACCCCAAAAATCTTCCTGTACTATAACCACACTACCGCTAAGAACAATGCCCGCCCGGGAAATATTTTCATCGGCACTAAAAATATAGCTGCTCTTTTTATAGCTATACATAGTTGCTTCTAAGCATTTAAGCAAGCTTGGCAAATCTTCTTCCCTAATATTTTGAAAAAGAGCGCAATGCTTAATAATGTGTAGATAATGGTCCATAAATTTTCATTTTTGTTGTAAAAACAACAGAATTTTATTCATCAGTATAGTATTATACAACTATTAAGCCAAAGGAGTATTCAGATGATAAGAAAAATAATACAGATAGATAATAGTAAATGTGATGGTTGCGGGCAATGTGCAGAAGCTTGCCATGAGGGCGCTATTGGTTTAAGCGACGGCAAAGCCATCCTGTTAAGAGACGATTATTGCGATGGCCTAGGTGATTGCTTACCGCTGTGTCCAAAAGGAGCTATTTCTTTTACTATGCGAGAAGCTAATGCTTATGATTATCAGGCTGTGCTGCAGCATCTGGCTAATGCTAAGGCCCAACAGCACGCTTGTCTCGGCAGTATGGCATGCAATATACAACAACCAGTTTATCAAGAAAGTGCTGTTTGCAACTGTCCGAGCAGTGCTGTGAAAAGTCTGACTACTTTAACCAACGATGCTCATTATGACCAATGCATACCCAGCTGTTTAGCTCAATGGCCTATACAGATAAAGCTGACGCCCGCCAACGCTCCCTATTTTGCCCAAAGCCATGTGTTAATAGCCGCCGATTGTTGCGCCTACGCTTATGGTAATTTCCATCAAGACTATATGAAGAACAACATCACTGTTATCGGCTGTCCTAAGTTAGATGAGGAAGATTACAGCCAAAAATTGGCTGAGATCTTAAGTTATAATGACATTAAAGCATTAACGATAGCCCGTATGGAAGTACCATGCTGTAGCGGCCTGCAAAGTGCTGTACAAAATGCCCTGCAGTTAAGCAATTATAATATACCGTTGAAGGTGGTGGTTATTTCTATTGATGGTAAAATTTTAAATTGTTAAGTCATAATTTAACGCATATGTTTAAAGTTTAAACTCTTTCATTATATTGTTGCTTAATTGTAAATATTATATCAATCAAGATTGAAAATTATTTATAATTGCAATTTAAATGCACTAAGAATAGACACAAAAAGCAATATTAAATTCTAATAGCAACTAAAAAGGTTAAAAACGGATGTTTTATGTTTAAAATTTTAAAATCAAAGTAATTAATTAGGACAAATAAAAGACAATATATTTTCAAATTATTTTTTATAAACCACCCCTAACTTTTCCTAAGAGTCCTCGTTATAGATTACGTAATTACGAAACACGAAGGAGGAGTTTAGAATAAATGTTAATTACGAAGAAGAGATTTTGGGTAAGTTTATGGGTTATACTGGCGTCTTTATTGTTATTGGGAGGTTTATCTTTTTTAGCCCCCAGAGCTCAGGCAGCCCATATTCCTGTATCAGACGCCAGCGAATTACAGAATGTTATTAATAATGCTAATGACGGTGATGTTATTGAATTGCAGGATAACATTACTTTAAGCTTAACCTTAAATATTAATAACAAAACGATTACCATTACCAGTTCTTTAGGAAATAAATTTACTATTACTGGTTCGGGCAGTGCCCCGGCCATTACCGTTGGCAATAATAGTACCCTTACATTAACCGATATTACTGTTATAGGTGACGGTCAGAACGGTATTAAGATTAATGATGGCGGTACTGTTATATTAAACAATAAGGCTGTGGTTACTCAGAGTGTTACCGGTGTTTATGTGAATACCGGTGGACAGCTTATTATGAATAACGGCAGTGTTATTACTGACAATAAAGCAACTACTAGCAGCATAAGCCTTTATGGCGGTGGTGTATATAATAGAGGCACCTTCACCATGAACGGCGGTACCATCTCAGACAATACTGCTTCTTCTTACGGAGGAGGTGTCTGTAATTACAATACCTTTACTATGTTGGGGGGTAATATATCCAAAAACTCGGCCTACAATGGCGGCGGAGTATACAACAACCACTCTTTCAGCATGTCCGGCAGTGCTGCTGTTTCTGAAAACTCGGCCGTCTACAATGGCGGCGGCGTATACAACACGAGTTCTAGCGCCATTTTCAGTATGTCCGGCAATGCAGCTGTCTCAAATAATTATGCCACTAATTCTAGCTCCAACTCCGGTTTTGGTGGCGGCGTATATAACGCATCCAACACCTTTAATATGTCCGGCAGCGCAACTATCTCAGGTAACAACGCCCATTTCGGCGGCGGCATATTTAACAATGGTTATGTTTATGCTGTCATGTCCGATAATGCGATTATTTCAAATAACATTGCCTCAGCCTATGGTGGCGGTATGTACAGCTGGATTAATAGCACTTTCAATATGTCTGACAATGCAGCTATATCAAACAATCGTGCTAACTATGGCGGTGGTGTGTGCCAGTCTCAGAAAAGCACTCTCAATATGTCCGATTCTTCGGTTATCTCAGGTAATTTTGCCTACGGTAGCGGTGGCGGCATATACAACGACTATTGTACTTTCACCATGTCCGACAACGCTTCTGTTTTGGGCAACTCTGCCAATTGGGGTGGCGGCGTATATAACACAGGTACTAACAGCACTATAAACATTTTCAATATGTCAGACAATGCTGTTGTGTACGGCAATTTGGCCAACTACTACGGCGGCGGCGTGTACAATGGAACCTATAGTCTATTCACCATGGCCGGCGGTACCATTTCCAATAATAAAGCTTCAATAGACGGCGGCGGCATCTACAACAGCGCTCTCTCTAATGCCATAACTATTGAAGGCGGCACCATCTCTAACAACAAAGCCACCGGCAACGGCGGCGGCATATATGCAGGCAATCTATATGCAGGCAATCTAATGGTGGTCCTGACAATTGGAGCAGACGCTGTCTTCTTTGGCAACA
>WRFJ01000069.1 GCA_009778865.1 Chloroflexota bacterium
AGCAGTGCTGTTAACGTACCAGTGATTGCTTCGGGAGGAGCCGGCAGTCCTAAGCATATGCTCAGTGTATTAAAAGAAGGACAGGCTGACGCTGTACTGGCCGCTTCAATATTACACAATGAGATCTACAGCATTAAAGAAATTAAAGAATATTTGCAAGAGAATAATATCCCAGTAAGACTCTAAAAGGAACCTACAAAATGAAAACTTACCTACCGGCCAAGTACCAAGTGTTAAGAGATAAAGAAAAATGCATACATTGCAAGGTATGTGTTAGCCAATGTTCTTTTGACACTCATTATTTTGACGAAGAAGACGGCGTGGTGCGCTCGACTGATATCAATTGTATAGACTGCCAGCGTTGTGTACTTTTTTGTCCGACTACTGCCTTAAACATTGTAGAAAACCCGCTGGCTTACCGCCAAAACGGTAATTGGAAAGCCGAAATTATTGATGACATTAATAAGCAGGCCGAGAGCGGCGGTGTCATACTTACCGGTATGGGCAACGATAAAAACCATAAGATCTACTGGGATCATATGCTATTAAACGCTTCGCAGGTTACTAATCCTTCAATTGACCCTTTGCGCGAACCTATGGAACTCACCACTTTTTTGGGTTCTAAACCCAACAATCTGGAGTTTAATGAAAAAGGAGAGCTTATCTCACAGATGGGTCCGCAGATCCGCCTGGAAGTGCCTATGATGTTTGCGGCCATGAGCTATGGTGCCATCTCAGCTAATTGTCAGGAATCTATGGCTAGAGCAGCCACCAAAATGGGTACGCTGTGGAATACCGGTGAAGGCGGTTTTAACGTTAATTTGCGACAATATGGCCCCAACACCATCGTACAGGTAGCTTCAGGCCGCTACGGTGTGGACCTAGATTACTTAAATGCCGGTGCCTTGGTGGAAATTAAAATCGGTCAAGGTGCTAAACCAGGTATCGGCGGCCATTTACCCGGTCGTAAAAACAGCGCTGATGTTTCACGTACACGCATGATTCCTCAGGGCACCGATGCCATCTCCCCTGCTCCCCATCATGACATTTATTCTATTGAAGACCTCTCACAGCTTATTTTTGCTTTAAAAGAGGCTACCAACTTTACCAAGCCTGTTTCGGTAAAAATAGCTGCCGTACATAATGCTCCGGCCATTGCTTCCGGGATGGTGCGCGCTGGTGCTGATATAGTGGTTATAGACGGCTTCAGGGGTTCTACCGGTGCTGCTCCCAAAATTATCCGCGACAACGTAGGCATCCCTATAGAAATGGCTTTAGCCAGTGCTGACGCCCGCTTAAGGGCTGAAGGCATCCGTAATCAAGCTTCGATTGTAGCGTCTGGCGGCATACGTAACGCCGGTGATGTAGTAAAAGCTATTGCTTTAGGCGCCGACGCTGTAAACTTAGGTACTGCCGCCTTAGTAGCCATGGGCTGCCATGTATGCCAGCAGTGCCACACCGGTAAATGTGCTTGGGGCATATGTACCAACGACCCAGTTTTGGTAAAACGCATCAACCCCGATATCTGCAGCGAACGGCTGTCCAATATGCTGCGCGGCTGGTCTATTGAAATTAAAGATATTCTGGGCGGCTTAGGCGTCAATGCTATTGAAAGTTTACGTGGCAATCGCCTGCATTTACGCGCCATTGATCTTAGCGAGCAAGAGTGCAAAATTCTGGGAATAAATATGGTGGGTGAATAAACTGACATGAGCAAAATTGAAATTAACGCTAAAGATTATGTGGTGTATACCAAAACCAACGAACAGGCTTTTTCCCATAAGGTAAGCCACCAAATGCATCACGCTTTAAATAACGCTTTGCGGCAAGCTAAAAAAGACGGCTTTACCGAAGTAGTAGTCAACAATGTTTGCGGCCAACGCTATCTAGGTACAGACCTGCAAACTGACAATATGACCATCACTTTAAACGGTACTCCCGGTAATGACTTGGCTTTTGCTATGAACGGTCCCACTATTATTGTTAATGGCAACGCTCAGGATGGCACCGGCAACACCATGAACAACGGCGTAGTGGTCATCCACGGCCAAGCCGGTGATATTACCGGCCTTTCGGCCAGAGGCGGCCAAATCTATGTGCGTAATGATGTTGGCTATCGTGCCGGTATCCATATGAAAGAATACAAAGAGAAAAAACCAGTTTTGGTGGTGGGTGGCAATATTCAGGATTTTGCCGGCGAATACATGGCCGGCGGTATCTTTATTGTATTTGGGCTGACCCTTAAAGAGGATGAGCAATATGCTGCCCATTTTATCGGCACCGGCATGCACGGTGGCGTAATGTATTTACGCGGCGATATAGACAAAAACAACTTAAGCAACGAAGTGGCTGTTTCCGAACCTGATGAGAAAGATATGCAAATTATCAACATTTATGTTGATAATTATGTAAAGTACTTCGACGGCAATAAACAGGATATTATGTCCAAACCTTTTACCAAACTTACGCCCAAATCTTTGCGCCCTTACGGTGGCTTATACCGCGATTAGGTTTTTTACAGGCAAAATTGCTAGAATATCTTATAGTAACAATAAGAGAATAATTTTGAGTAATAATATATATCTGGTTTTAGAAGACGGTAGTGTTTTTAGCGGTCAAAGTTTTGGTGCCGATACTACTGCTTACGGCGAAGTGGTTTTCAATACTTCAATGGCTGGTTATCAAGAAATGCTGACAGACCCTTCTTATGCCGGCCAAATTCTAGTACTGACTTACCCGCTCATAGGCAATTACGGCACCAACAGTCAAGACAACGAAAGTGCACAAGTACACGCCCGTGGCTTGGTATGTCATGAGTATTGCAAAATACCCTCTAACTGCGCCTGTAAGGCCACTTTGGATGAATATTTAGAGAAAAACAATGTGCCAGCCATCTACGGCATAGATACTCGCGAACTCACTAAAAAACTGCGTCAGAAAGGCGTAATGATGGGTGTGCTGACCAATCAGATGAGCCCGGAACAAGCTTTGACAGCTCTAAAACAGCAGCCCTCTTACGATGAAATAAACTTTTTAGACGAAGTGGCCTGCAAACAACAAGAGTGTTTTACTGCTGAAACCGAAAAATATCGCCTTGCACTAGTAGACTGCGGTGTAAAACGTAATATTATACACATACTAAACAGCCTAGGAGCTTCAGTAACAGTTTATCCGCATAATGCCAGCGCACAAGAGATTTTATCGTCTGAACCTGATGGTGTGTTTTTATCACCAGGACCTGGAGATCCGGCTAAATTAGACTATTTAACTGCTACTGTAAAAGAAATTATAAACAATAAAACACCTCTTATGGGTATTTGCTTAGGTCATCAGATGATCGGACGCGCTTTCGGACTTAAGACCTTTAAACTTAAGTTTGGCCACCGCGGCGGCAATCATCCCGTACAGGATACAGATAGTAAAAAAGTCTATATTTCCGCTCAAAACCACGGCTATGCCGTAACCGCCGACAATCTGCCGTCAGGTTTAGAAGTAAGCTTTATCAACTTAAACGACAATACAATAGAAGGGTTGCGTCATACAACTTTGCCGATTATGTCCATCCAATACCATGCCGAGGGTTCCCCGGGACCCATGGACAGTAAATATCTCTTCGAACGATTTTTACAAATGATAGACCAATATAAAAAGCATTAAGTTCGGTTTTTATCTAGTAACTTAAAGGACGGCAAGTGGCGGTTGACAAACAAATAGTAACTAGATAGAATATAAATACAAAAGAATATTGCTATCAAGAGATGCGGTAAGGGAATCGGCCCGCTGACCCGCACGGCAACCTTAGTTTTTAGGTGCCAAAGCCGACCTATAAGAGGACGATAGGTCTTAAAAGACGCTAAGTTTTTTAAGAAAAGCCTTTAAGCCTCATATTGTACGAGGCTTTTTTATTAGGTTTTGAAAACCGCCTTTTTTACGCATTTTGATAGCTAAAAATAAGGGCGGTTTTTATTTAACCGTCTGTAGACAGAGATTAAAAAAAGATGAAAAGAGATTATTTATTTACCTCAGAGAGTGTTTCCGAAGGTCATCCAGACAAAATGTGCGATCGTATTTCTGATGCTATTTTGGATGCAGTTCTAGCCCAAGATCCGCTTTCCAGAGTAGCCTGCGAGACGCTAATTGCCCGTAACAACATATTTATTGCCGGCGAGATTACCTCTAAAGCCAAAATAGACTACGCCGAAACAGCAAAAAAGGCTTTGCGCGAAGTTTCCGAAAGGCCTAATCTCAATTGGTTTAATGAGAAAAACTGCATCATCCAAACTAATATCGCACATCAGTCTTCCAATATTAGTAACGCTGTAGATTGCTGTGAAGAATTGGGTGCTGGCGACCAAGGGATGATGTTTGGCTACGCCTGCAATGAAACAGCAGAATATATGCCGCTAGCTATTTATCTGGCACATCGTTTAATGGAAAAACATGCTCAAGTACGCAAAAACGGCCTGTTACCTTGGCTTGGCCCAGATGCCAAAGCCCAAGTGACCGTGCGTTATCAAAACCATACTCCCGTCTCGGTAGAGAAAGTGTTAATCTCTACTCAACACGAAGAAAACATAGACAATAAGACCATATATAACAAAGTAAAAGAGTACATTATAGAGACTGTTATTCCCAACGAATTAAGGGGCGCTGATATTGAATATTTAATTAATCCTTCCGGCCTCTTTGTTTTGGGCGGACCGGTGGCCGATACCGGTCTTACCGGCCGCAAAATTATCGTTGACACATATGGCGGTTCTTGTCCTCACGGAGGAGGTGCTTTTAGCGGTAAAGACCCAACCAAAGTAGACCGTTCGGCCGCTTATATGGCTCGTTATATGGCCAAAAACATTGTAGCTGCCGGGTTGGCTAGCCGCGTAACTATTCAACTTTCTTATGCTATAGGCATACCGCAACCCACTTCGTTAATGATTAACACTCACGGCACCGGTATCTATAGCGACAGCGAGATAGAAAAAGCCGTACGCGTAGTCTTTCCTCTTACTCCTAAAGGTATTATAGACAGTTTAGATCTACGTAAACCCATATACAAAAATACCGCATCTTACGGCCATTTTGGCAGAAAGGGCTTTAGCTGGGAAAAAACGGACTGCACAGAAATATTAAAACAAGCCTTAACTGCATCTGGCGCCTAGGATTATAGCGATAAAAACAATACTTTTAAGGTATTATGATAAAAATAGGGTTTAAAAAAGGCGCGCAATATTCTGCGCGCCTTTCAACATGCTTTGGTGGAGACGGGGGAGAGTCGAACTCCCCGTCCAAAATAACATTGCCTGCATATGCTACAAGTTTATTTGCCTGTTAAAATTCAGCCTCAAACCCACGGCAACAAGTGTTTTTTGGCCTACTGCTCATTAAATCTTGATTTTAA
>WRFJ01000070.1 GCA_009778865.1 Chloroflexota bacterium
AGAGACAGATTGATTTGAGATGCCTTGAATGAATATTGCATCAAAGAAAGGTGCATTTAAGATCGTTATATTAACTTAGAAAAACTTCTTATCTTTTTTAATAGCTTGAGCGCGTGAAGGACCAACGCAGGCCATAGATATGGAGCAACCGATTATATCTTGCAGTCTTTCTATAAAAATACGAGCTTTCTGCGGTAAGTCTTCATATGTAGTAATCTTAGTAGTATCACTTAACCAACCATCAAACTCTTCATAAATTGGCTTAATTTTCTCCAGTGAAGCTACATCTGACAAAAAACGATGTAGTACTTTACCATCTAAATCATAGGCCGTGCAGATACGAATTTTAGGCAAAATATCCAAAATATCCAGTCTAGTGAGAATAGCCGAAGTCATGCCATTTACTCTAGCCGAATGAGCAGCTGCCACGCCGTCAAACCAGCCTATGCGACGAGGACGGCCAGTAGTGGTACCATATTCCTGTGCTTTATCACGAATAATATCGCCTATTTCATCAAAAAGTTCAGTAGGGAAAGGCCCGCTGCCTACTCTCGTGCAGTATACTTTAAAAATACCTACTACTTGGTCTACGCGCGTAGGGGCAATACCGCTGCCTAAACAAGCGCCGGCTGCTAAAGGCGAAGAAGAGGTAGTGTAGGGATAAGTACCAAAATCAGGATCCAACAAAGCACCCTGAGCACCTTCCAAAAGTACGTTGCCACCATTTTTAATTACTTCGTCGGCCATAATGGTAGTTTCTCTAATCATAGGACATATCACCTGCGCCCATTGCACGCATTTATCATAAAGTTCTTCAAAAGATACAGGGGTAGCACCGTACATACCTACTATCATACAGTTTTTTTGCTTAACGACTAGTTCTAGGCGCTCTTTGAGACCTTCAAGATCTTGTAAATCTCCTGCGCGAATACCTACGCGAGCTACTTTATCTACAAAAGCCGGACCTATGCCACGCAAAGTAGTGCCTACCGACTTTTTACCGCGTGCTTTTTCTTCCAGTTTATCTAACAGCAGATGATAAGGCATCACCAGATGAGCTTTATCAGAGACAATAAGATTATCGGTAGTAATACCCCAATCATTTAAGCTTTTTTTCTCAGCTATTAAGATCTCGGGATTTATTACTACGCCATTACCGATAACACATTTGGTATTCTTGTGGAAAATGCCACTGGGAATAAGATGCAGCTTAAAAGTTCCTAGGTCGTTAATGACAGTGTGACCAGCATTATCACCGCCACTAAAGCGAATAATCATATCGCTCTTCTCACCCAGCATATCTACAATTTTACCTTTGCCCTCGTCGCCCCATTGAGCACCCACTATAATGATTACCGGCATACAAGCCCCCTCACTTTTGTTTTTGCATTGTATTTTCTTACCCTATAGACGCAAAAACACCCGAACGCCGCAAAACTTTTTGGTATTCGGGCCATTTATCTTAGAGATTTTTCCAAATATATACCGCCCTTTGTATGGCAGTTGCCAAAGAACAAACCAATATAATGCCCAAAGCAATAAACAGCATCATCGGCCACCATTGCCCTAACAAAAGACCAGCGGCAAGAGCAATAATTCGCTCAGGACGAGTAAAAAAACCTACTGTCTTAGTTAAGTTTAAAGCCTCAGCCCTAGCTCTTAAGTAGCTTACCATCAGTGAAAAAAACATCGCACCAGCAGTTACAGCCAAAGGCCACATTTCACCTTGGATATTATAACTTATTATTAAAGATATGAAAAGCGCGCCTTCTGATACACGGTCAAGAGTAGAATCTAAAAAAGCACCTCGTTTACTGACTTTTCCGGTAGCTCTGGCTACACCGCCGTCTAACATATCAAAAGCGGCGCCGACTATAATAACCACGCCCGCCCAAAAAAACTGACTACCTATTATAAGTCCGCAAGCCATAAGTGAAATTATCAGGCCAAACCAAGTAATTTGGTTGGGAGTGACATGTAAATGCACTAAAAAATTTACTACAGGTTGAGTAATAGCTACTTGCAAGCTTTTACGACTCTGCTGTAGGTCTTTATCTCCAGCTGATTTAGTGTTTTGTTCGGTCAATTTTTATACTCTTTTTTTGCTCTCGATATTTATCTATAGCCTTATAATACATGTTTAGCACATTGTCTGCTACCACATCCCAAGAATATTGTTTTACATGCTCCAAGCCGTTTTGTATAAGCATGTCCATTTTATCTTGATCGTTAAGGGTAGCAATGATTTTCTCACCCAGATCTTTTTGGTTTTTGGGTCTGGCCAAAACACCACTATAACCATCAATAATAACGTTTCTGTAACCGCTGATAGAGGTAGCTACCACCGGCGTACCTGAAGCCATAGCCTCTAAAAGCACGATGCCAAAAGACTCGCGTCCGGTAGCCGGTGCACAGAATAAATCAGCGGTACGATAGTATTTAGGCAGATCTTCGGCAGCAACCATGCCTACAAAAACCACATCCTTTAAATGATAGCGAGATATCATTTCTTTTAGTCGCGGTTTAAGAGCCACGCCAGGACCGGCTATTACCAAGCGAGCATTAGGAATAGCTTTTTTTACACTCCTAAAGCTTTTAATCAAGTGTACTACGCCTTTGCGACGTTCCAGACGACCCACAAAAAGAATATTGGTCATGCCGTCTTGCATCCATTCTATCTTCTCTCCATCGGGGGAAAAACGCAAAAGGTTGACGCCGTTGGGAATAATCTCAAAATCATCTTTTACAAAATTTTTTACATGAGATAGGGCGGTTTTGGAGACAGCCGCTTTTTGTAAAAGTCTTTTACTAAGTTTATCCATCATATGCATGGTGAATGGCCAGCCCAGCCAATAGCCTGGGAACCCGCCTGAGGCATGGAAAGTAGCCACCATGGGTGCATCACCATGATTTAATACCGAAGGGCACAAAGTAATCATAAAAGGCTCGTGCAGATGCACTACATCAAACTTTTCTTTAGCAAACAAGTCCAGCACTTTTTGCCGATTATTTAAAGACAGGCTGATACGGGTGGTAGTAGAAGCTGCCGGTATTGAAATGGATTTGGCCAATATAATTACTTCCGAATCATCTACGGGCTTAGAAGACACCGCCACAATGCGTACGTCATGACCAAGCACTTTTAAGCGCTCTTTCATATCCGTAACATGCACTATCACTCCACCTGGGTAGGCCATATCGTAAGGGCAGACAAGGGCAATTTTCATAAAATAAAATATGTCCTTCTAAAAAGATAATAGTAACGCTATCTACTAAAAGAAAGTGAGGCGGTTTTTTAGCCGCCTCACGTTTTCCGAATTATTTGCTGCTTTTCTTGGGGATTCCGTGTACGGTTTCACAAGCGCAGTCGCAGTCGCAGGCCTCAGTATCTTTTTTGACACTCAAGGCATTTTGGCTGATAAATTCTTCAGTCATTTTGCGGGCAACATCATCTGGATATTGCACCGGAGGTGATTTCATAAAATAAGAGGATGGGGCGTTTAAAGAACCTTTGATTCCGTTGTTTAGAGCCAATTTACAGCAACGAATAGCATCAATAACCACGCCAGCCGAGTTAGGGCTATCCCATACTTCCAATTTAAGTTCAAGATTTAATGGTACATCGCCAAAAGTAGTGCCTTCCATACGAATATGACACCACTTACGGTCTAAAAGCCAAGGGACATAATCAGAGGGACCGACATGGATATTGTCGGGGGCCATCTTATAATCCAGCATAGAAGTAACGGCATTGGTTTTGGAAATTTTCTTGGATTCTAGGCGTTCACGCTCTAACATATTATAGAAGTCGGTATTACCGCCAAAGTTTAATTGATAAGTGCGTTCAATCTTGACACCGCGATCACGAAAAAGACGGGTAAGTACACGATGAGTTATGGTAGCGCCCACCTGGGATTTAATATCATCACCGATTATTGGCACGCCAGCCTCAATAAAACGATTTTGCCAATAATTTTCGCGAGCAATAAACACCGGAATACAGTTAATCATGGCGCAGCCGGCACGCAAAATCTGCTCAACATACCACTTAGTAGCTTCCTCAGAACCGACCGGCAAGTAACTGATAACGACATCGGTTTTAGTATCTTTTAAAATTTTGACAATGTCGGCAGTTTCGCCTGGAGCAGGTTCAATAATAGTGGAAAGATATTTACCAAGGCCATCGTGGCGCATGCCCCGCACTACTTTGACGCCGGTTTTGGGAACGCTGCAGAATTTGTAAGTGTTGTTTGGTTTTTCAAAAATGGCCTCAGCTAAATCTTTGCCGACCTTATTTTTATCAATATCTACGGCTGCTACAAAATTGATGTCAGAGATATGATAGCCGCCAAGATTGACATGCATAAGACCGGGAACAAGATCGGTATCTTTGGCATTTTTATAGTACTCAACACCCTGAACCAATGATGAAGCGCAGTTGCCCACGCCGATGATGGCTACGTTGATTTTGCCCAATTTTGTTAACCCCTTTCTTATTAAAAAAGATGCACTTTTTCTTAGGTAAAAATAATGACGAGTTTTAGTCACAACAAAACGACGCGTTATAGAACCCGACTATGCATTTTAACTCACTTGGCAACATTTCACAAGTACAAGATGAGTATTTCCAAAATAAACTTTTAAATAAAGACCTTTTGAGGCTGTAGTAAAGAAGTTTGATTTTCCCAGCGACATATAGCCGCCAAAATTCCCTGCCAGTATACCCGCACTAACTCTCCATCAGGCCACTCGTCAGAAAGAACATAAAAAACAGGACGCCCGTTTTTAAGATCTAGCAAGGCATTGCCGTCTACACTAACTTGTGCCATATGGCTAAGACCGCTATCTAGCGGCAGTAAATAACGCTCTAGACTATTTTCCTCGGCCGCTAAATTTAAGTCTTGTAAACTATAAGCTTCCTCAAACCTAAAAGGTCCGCAAAAGGTGCGCGTAAGAGAAGATAAATGAGCCGGACAACCTAAAACT
The DNA here is from genome assembly GCA_009778865.1 of Chloroflexota bacterium. GTDB lineage: Bacteria > Chloroflexota > Dehalococcoidia > Dehalococcoidales > WRFJ01 > WRFJ01. Next base: position 4,987 of record WRFJ01000070.1, read on the forward strand.
TTCCCTAAATCATGAGCTAAAGAACGTATATAAGTACCTTTAGAGCAGCTTATTTCCAGCACCGCCTCCTGCCCGTTAAATCCTAATAAAGATATAGCATATATATGTACTAAACGTGGTTTTATTACTACCGGCTTACCATCTCTGGCCAGATCGCATAACTTGCGGCCATTTTGCTTAAGAGCCGAATAAACGGGTGGCTTTTGGTATAAGTCGCCGCTAAACATTTTTAGAGCGGTCTGCAAGCGGACTAGTGTTACGATTGACGAATCACCGTTCTCTATAACTTCGCCTTCACGATCATAAGTAGAGGTAGCTTGGCCAAAAGAGACTGTAGCTATA
>WRFJ01000071.1 GCA_009778865.1 Chloroflexota bacterium
ATACCGCTTTTTATATTCCTTTTGGATTTACAGTTTTTACACGTAACCATAATAGCAACCCCTTCTTATTTGTTGCTACTATTATAACATATTAATATATATTAGTGAACACTCTCGAAAATATTAGTGATAAAAAATTCGGTAGATTTAATCTACCGAATTTTTTATCACTAGATGTCACTATATGTTTTTTACTCTAATTTATTTCCACACTTACCACAGAATTTTGTGCCAGAAGCATTCTGTTCTCCACAGGCTGAACACTTGCCGGTAGAGACATCAGTCTGTGCTAAATTCATTCCGCAGTTATTGCAGAAGCGAATTGTTAGAGCATTCTGAGCGCCGCACCTAGGGCATTCTTTTAAATCCATTGAAGTTCCACAGTTGTTGCAGAATTTGCCGGTTCCAGCTGGCTTACCGCATGAAGGACAAATAGTAGTTTTACTCTCAATTTTGCCTTGCCAAACGGTAGTTGTTTGCTTGGCTTCGTCTATATTGCGTTTCATAGCTTGTGCACGGGCTTGAGCTACATAGACTTCTTGCCTGGGAGCACAAGATACGCAGAGTCCCTCGTCTTCGTTCCAACAAAGGTTGCAGACGTACTTGTTACAATTGGGACAGCGGCGAAAATGTCCTTGAGCCTCTTTTTGACAATGCTCAAAAGCCCTCTCGTGTTCCTTGTGCCATTCTGGTGATTTTCCTTCAAACCGCTGGGAGAGAACACCCGATGTACGCTCTGCGCCATAGCCTACCCTATTTAACTGGCCGCCGACAAAACCGCCTATGATACTTGCACCTTGACCGATACCGCGCATAAACCCTTTCTTTTTGTACGTAGTAGATTCAACAAAGCCGGATTTATAGCCGTCGTTGCAGATATCACAGTAAAATATAAACTGAAATCCAGCATCTGTAGAGTTATCCTGATAATTTCTAGTGAATGCTTGTAACATGTGTTATTTTTCCTCCGAGTTTGTTTTTGTTTTATAGGGGTTGATGAATTTTAACGAATTATAATTTGTTGTATCTTATGTGAATGCAGTAATTATCAAGCTATACTGCGGGCTTGTTTTGTTTTTAAGTTATCATATTATTCCTTTGTTTGACGTGTACCACACTCGCTGCAAAATCGTGTTCCTATAGTAAGTTTAGTACCGCATAATACGCAGTACTTGTGACCTATTACTGATAGCAGCGCACCACACTCACCGCAAAACTTTATACCTATCGGATTATTATGTCCGCAAGTAACGCAGATTAATGTGTCTGCCTGTTTAGTGTCAACTGTAAATGCGATACTTTTAAGGCATACAGCATTATTATCGTACTGACTATTGTGTGTATACAGGCGGATTTCGTAATTACCGCTATCATCAGGAGCGGTAAGAGTCAATTGACTATCACCAGCTTGAGGATAATCATATCCACTCCATTCATTGTTAGTTGCACCTGCTTTGTACATGGCAACAAATGCTCCATAATCTTGCATCTCAGTAGTGATGCCAGTCACTGACAGAATAATAGTTGCACCTGTCGGATAGCTTTTTTTATCTAGTTTGATATCAGTAGCAATTGTTTGAAGTGCGGCAACACCACTGGTAGGCTGACCACAGTTGCCACAGAATTTTGTGCCGGCAGAATTTACAAAATTGCAGGCCGGGCAAGTAATGCCGGCCTGCTCTATCTGCATACCACAACCGTCGCAAAACTTTGAATCTTCCTTGTTTGTATGTCCGCAAAAAGCGCATATCTTTTCTTGAGATGTTGCTATAATTAGCTCTTTTTCTTTTTTACTCTCAAAATAACTAAGCAAATTATTTTTCCATTTTTCAGGTGAAAAATGTATTACTCTACTAACGAAGTTTGATCGTACGAATTGTAGAGCAGCAGTTCGTTTAGATGCTATGTAATAATCGGCGTTTTCTGGTTTACTAAGTTCGACATCGGTAAGCCGAATAACTTCGCGCTTGAAATTTATAGCTTCCAGCGCCCGATTTAATTGTTTAGCAAAACCGTTAAAATCACCGCCTGTACGGTAGACAAAAGTTGCACTATTGGTTTCAGCAAATTCAACAGCGGCAAACTGTCCATCTTGTGACGGGGCAATTAGCCACAGTAAATACGGATCTTGTTTGGGTGTCTTAGTGTCATTACCGTCTGTATTGCTGTCAGTTAATCCGTTTAAAGCTTCCAAAGGATTGTTTTTGCCGGTTAAATTGCCTATTATATCTCCTAAGCCTCCGGCCATTGTGTTAGACAGACTATCTGCTGCATTTTCTTTGGCAGTTTCGTTCTTTTTGAAACCTACCCAAATTTGTGCCGGATCGCATAACTCTTTAAATATCTTATAACTGTCGGCAGCATAGGTAGCATTGATTTTACTTTCTAGTGCTGCGGTAAAAGATGGAGCTATTTCGGCAAGTTGACCAATAGGAGCTGCAGCACCATGCGGTATGAACTTAGCCAATTGCAAAGCCTGGACTACTGTAAGAGCTGGATCAATCTCTTTTAGCGCTGCCAGTGATTCCTCGCGTAGTTTACGAATTTGTTTCTCAACTGCCTCTGCAAAAACGACAGTTTCGTAACCTAATTTAGCGTAGGCATAGCTTTCTCCTGTATTTAGCTTCAGCGTAAGTTCAAAATCATCTCTATCCATATTATTGACAAAGCAGAGCGGAACGCGTCGTGCCGATAAATTGGGCGGTAAAGTAACTACGTTATTTTCATACACATGCACAGGAGTTGTGCCACCGCCGTTTATACTATTTTCAGTATAACAATAAGACCCCTTGACTGTGAGAATAGGATTGCCTTTAATGAATAAAGAGCGCAGCACAGCTTTATTATAGGCATCATAAAGTTTGTCATAAAAGGGCTGATACGAACTCCCCATACGGGACAAGATATAATCGCCACTATCTGTTTTGATAGTAATGGCGTAATCTGCTAGTTCCAGCGCGTTTATATTGGCAAAGGCTATCTCGGCAGCATCAAACAGTGTGGCTATAGTCAAGGCATTGTTGCTAATTTTTAGTTTAGCATTACCATTTACACAAGACGATGCCACTTGTGCCGTATATTCTATTGCGGATTTTTGCTCTTGGCTAGTCATGTGTCCTCTCCTTTATATTAGATATTTTACAATATAGCTATTACTAAATTCTACATAGTATTGAGAGTATTATCAATAATGAAAGAATTTTTTAAAGCACGGACTAAAATTTGATTTATTCCCCCTCCGGGTCTAATACCTCGCAGCTTGCTGCGGGGAGGGTTTATTTAAAAATATGATGCTTACATGTACAAAAATTGCCAATTATTGCAAAAAATTTGACGTTTTTAAGCTTTTGATCGTACATATGTGGGTGGTATTAAATCCGGAGAGCGCAATCCATATTTGAAAATTGTTTTAGTTTTAGATGCCAATGCTTATAAATCGTTTCATTTTTAACAGGATGGGTTAGCCTATACAATGCGATTATTTGACACATTGCCTAGCCTTAGCTATAATAATTTCTGTCGTCGCGGGGTGGAGCAGTGGTAGCTCGTCGGGCTCATAACCCGAAGGCCAGGGGTTCGAATCCTCTCCCCGCTACCAATAATTTAGGCTCAAAAACACTCACTTCTTTCTAGGAAGGTGTTTTGGTTTCTTATTAAAAAGCCAAAGCAGACTATTTCAATTATTGTGGTTTTCTAGTACAATAAATAAAGTTTTACTGATAATTTTATTATGAGGGGAACAATGACCGTTATTAGCGTAGAAACTGCTGTCAATATGGCGGTGAAGAAAGATTATCAGAGCGCGGCCCAAGTTTTTGAAGAGTATTTTCAAGAATATTATAAAGAACAAAGCGCCAGATTTGATAAATCTCAAGTGGCTACCAAGATTCAAAATCTTTACGAAGATAAACTCAAAGGTGGTCTCTTTTCGCGTTCTCAAAAAGAAATGGCGACTGAAGCAGTATTTGCTGTTTTTCGTGCCACCAAAAATGATTTAGGTATCAGTGACGAAGCCGGCCGGGCCAAAATTCGTCTTTCCGGTTTTGATGACATTTAATTATAATTTATCACTTTAAAAGTTGCCCACTCAAAATAGGAAATAGGAAATACCAAAAATTCTCTCTCCTAAAAATAACCCCGCAATATTTGCGTAAAAATACGGAAATGATTTTTATTTATTTTTCTGAACAGTTACATTGGCATTGCTGACAGTTATCATCACAAGGTTCAGGATGTATTACTATACTAGCATCGGCAAATTTTTGTCTCATGTCTTCTTCTATTTTGAAACACACTTGATGTGCTTCTTGGAGAGGCATACGGCAGTTTAAAGTTAAATGTAAGTCAGCATATAGGCGGCCGCCGGAAATGCGTGCACGCACTTCGTGATAATCACTAAAAGCACTGTGATGTTTAGCGAGTGCTTCTTTAATGCTTATCATATCCTCTTCACTTACACTTTTATCCATCAACTCACCGACACTTTTTTTAAATACACCGTAAGCGGTATGAAAAATAACGAATGAAACCAAAATAGCTACTATGGAGTCAAACTGGTGTAAGCCGGTAATTACTACCAGTACTAAGCCTATTAATACTGCTATAGACGAGTAAGCATCGGCCAACATATCTTTAGCTGTGGCTTCCATAGCGGCAGAATTGTTTTTCTTGGCTATGCGTAAACCGATAATGGCAATAGCGGTGTTTAAAACTATGGCTATGCAGGTTACAGTAATACCTACGCTTGCCATCTCCAATTCACCGCCTTCTAGAAGGCGCATAACGGCTTCATAGGCGATAAAAACACCGGCGGAAAAGATTAATATACTAATTAATACGCCAGCCACATTTTCAGCTTTACCATGGCCATACGGGTGTCCTTTATCAGGAGGAGCGGTAGCTATACGTATAGCTATTAAACCTACTATTGCGCCGGCAAGATCTATGCAACTATGCAAAGCGTCGCTTTTTAAAGCAATGGAATTAGTAACCATGGCAGCTATTATTTTGATAGCAATAAGCAAACTAATAACAGCTATAAATACAATAGATATAGTCGTGTTATTTATAAATTTAATGTGTTTATTATGCTCTTTAGCCACGTTCAATCTTTCGTTGGTAAGCTAGCGTTTTTTATAAGCGTTCGGCAATTATAGAGCCTGTTAAGCTTGCTGTCAAACAATCGTTTTTTGAATATACAGTAAGCTTATTTTTGCAAGTTATTAGCTTGTAAGTATTTAACAATAAAGCATTAATGCTTTATTGTTAAATACTTACAAGCTAATAACTTGCAAAAATAAGCTTACTGTATATTC
>WRFJ01000072.1 GCA_009778865.1 Chloroflexota bacterium
TATAGCTGTATAAAGTAGGTACAGGTTCATCTGGTGACACATTTTCGTTGTTGCCAAGAGCATTTGACAATTGCTGAAAGCCGCGCTTGGCGTGAAACTCTTATATACAGCGCATAGTCTCGTCATCCTCCATATTATGCCAAAAATGATAATACCTAGACACGTAAAAAGACGGCGTAAAATCAGTAACTACTGATACTACTTTATCGGCAGTTTTTTCTAAAAGCTTTACAGCCGGTGCCGAAGCGGTGGGAGCAGCAGCAATAATTTCTTTAGGACGGCGGCGGCGCAAAGATTCTATGGCAGCTAACATAGTATATCCGCTGGCTAAACCATCGTCTATAACTATGATAGTTTTTCCGTTTAATACCGGCATCGGACGGCCAGCCCTAAAGCGCAGTATGCGCTCGCGAACATCCTGACGCACTTTATGTACCTGCTGATCGGCCTGCTCTTCGGTAATACCAAAAGCTCGCACCATTTCCGGATATAAAATATAGGAACCATCATCGGCTACTGCTCCAAAACCACCTTCGGGACGCAAAGGAATAGGCAGTTTGCGGCAGATAACAAAATCCAACGGGCATTCTAAAGCAAAAGCCACCGGAGCAGCTACCGGCACGCCGCCATTGGGTATAGCCAGCACAATGACATCACTTCGCCCTTTATAGGCTTTAAGCTTATCGGCTAATCTTACGCCGCCGTCGTAACGATTTTCAAAAGTGGGATTTTCGGAAATTTTCATTGTTAACCATTAAGTATCTAAAATATGTATCTTACTAAAGTTGCGGAAATTTTCGGCATAGTCTAATCCGTAACCCACAATAAACTCATCGGGGATATCAAAGCCCAAAAAGTCAACATTAACATCTATTTTGCGGCGGCTGGGTTTGGAAATTAAAGCACACAGGCGCACGCTTTTAGCGCCCTTATCCTCAAAATACCTTTTTAAAAAACTGGTAGTACAGCCGCTGTCCACAATATCCTCCACGATCAATACATGTTGATTGCGAATTGGCATATCACATTCTTTGGTGATATTTACTCTACCACATGATATAGTGCCGTCGCCGTAACTTTTGGCACTCATAAAATCTATTTTGACCGAACAGGTAAGTTTACGTATAAGATCAGCCATAAAAACAAAAGAGCCTTTAAGTATGCCAACTATCAGCACTTCCTCATTTTTATATTTAGCGTTTATAGCAGTGGCTATTTTATCAACAGCGCCTTGTATCTGTTCTTCGCTTATTAATATCTCACCGGGCGTATACGACATTCTCGGCCCTCCGTCTTTATTTTTTGGCTCAATCAAAATTATAATGGTAATTTAATGCCTTGTCCATAAAAAGAGAACTGACGCTACCGTTAAAACATGCTATAATTTTATGCATTATAAATCAAACCGTGAGGTGCCCTATGCTTTTGCAGTGTTCTTGTTGTAAACATACTTTGGATACTTCTAAATTTACAGAAGTGCCTACTTTCTGTCCCACCTGCGGTGCTGTACTTATAGAAAACGGAGCAGCTCGCTCCAATTATTTTTGTCATTCCTGCGGCAAGAGCCTGCCCGAAGGCGGAGCTTTTTGCTCCTATTGTGGTATGCCCGCCCCTGTAACTGCACCAGCTAAAGATAAAAAAGAAAAAACTTCCGGCCGTGAATCAGGTGGTAAGAAAACCAGCCGTGCTGCTATGAAACTTTATGAACAATGGATGGCCCAAGGCGACTTGTCAGCCGAAAACGTTAAGGAATTAACCGGTTACGAAGTAGGTTCATATTACGAAGAAGAGCTGCCGCCACCGCCACCACCGCCTGTTGCTGCACACCAGTCTTCTTATACTTCTAACAATTGGCTAAGTGATACGCCGGGAAAAATAGGATCTACAATTAGCGCTTTACTGCGCAATAAACCATTTTTAGTATCGCTGGCCGTCAATGCCTTTTTATTATTAGTAGTAATTTTACTTATCGTGTTATAGCTTTAACATCAATGGCTTCTTACAGCAACAACATACAGTCACCAAAACTAAAGAAGCGATAGCCACTACGTACAGCCTCCTTATAAGCTTGCAGTATCTTATTTCTGTCATAAAAAGATGATACCAGCATAAGCAGCGTGCTTTTAGGTAAGTGAAAATTAGTGATAAGTTTATCTACTACCAGCCATTTATGCCCCGGTAAAATCAGCAGACTAGCTTGACCGGTTGTTTTATACAATTTGCCGTCCGGGCTTAAAAGAGCACACTGTTCTACCGCTCTAGCAGCACTGGTGCCTACGCAAAATATACTATTGCCGTTTTCTTTGGCATTATTGATAACCTCAGCGCTTTCAGCACTTATCTCATAATATTCTTGGTGGATGGGATGCTTAGTAGGATCATCTACTTTAACCGGCCTGAAAGTATCAAGTGAGATATGTAGCTTAATAAACACCGTCTGTACACCTTTGTGGCGTAATTTTTCCAGCATGTGCTCCGTAAAATGCAATCCGGCAGTAGGCGCAGCTACGCTGCCTTCTTCTTTAGCATATACTGTCTGATAACGCTCAGGGTTCTGTAAGGGTGCAGTAATGTATGGCGGCAACGGCATAGCGCCTATTTGCCACAACGCACTTTCATCATTAAAACGTACTAGGCATATGCCGTCTTCTTGTTTACTGATAATTTGAGCAATAGTTTGTTTAGTACTATCTTTAACTACGCTATTTTCATAACCATACAGGATTATATTATGGCCTTCTTTCAAACGCTTAGACGGTTTAACCAAAGCTTGCCATAGGCCGCTGCTTTTATGCTTTAATAACAGTATCTCCACTTTGCCGCCGCTACCCTCTTTTTCGCCTTTGAGGCGTGCCGGAATAACACGGCTGGAATTAAAAATTATAACATCGTCTTTTTGGAAATACTCTAAAATATCGCGGAAAATTCTATGTTTGACAGTACCTTTTTGACGGTTAAGCACCATTAAGCGCGAACCATCGCGCTCTTCTAAGGGCACTTGGGCAATCTGCTCTTTGGGCAGTTGATAATCAAAATCGGCAGTTTTCATTTATTTGCTAATATAAGCTCTAAGAGTTTGTAAAAGATCTAAAGAAGGTTGCAAGCGATTTAACGCATAAAAATGGATGCCGTCTACACCGTAATCTAAAAGATCTTTGCTTTGCTCCAAAGCATAAAGATATCCGGCCTTAATAGTGGCCTCTTTATCGTCAGCAATAGGAGCAAATATTTCATGCAGTCTTGCAGGTAGCGTAGTGCCGTTGTTAAATGCCATCTCCAGCGTTTTGGCATAGTTTACAATAGGCAGAATACCGGGGATGATTTTAGCAGTTATGCCGGCCAAACGCACCCGGTTTTCAAAATCGTAATATTGCTGATTATCAAAGAAAAATTGGGTTATTATAAACTGCCCACCATGCTCCAGTTTCATTTTCAAATATTTAATATCAAGATCTAAACTGGCAACATGAATATGACCCTCGGGAAAACCGGCTACACCTATGCAGAAATACTCTCTAAACTCTTTGATAAGGTCAATGAGCTCGTAGCAATATTGAAAACCATCTGTAGCAGCTTGCCATTGGCTTTGACCTTTAGGCGGGTCACCTCGTAAAGCCATAATGTTGTTGACGCCACGATTTTTCATTTCAATAATCATAGTGCGTAGAGTCTCTCGGTTATAACCCACGCAAGTTAAATGATGTAAAACCGGTATATTAAGTTGATCTTGTAGAGAACTGACTAAATCCAAAGTAAGTTCTTTGGTAGAACCGCCGGCACCGTAAGTTACTGAAAAAAAATCAGCACCATTGTTAGCTAAAGTTTTAGCTACCGCATGCAGATTAACTAGCCCTTCAGCTGTCTTAGGGGGGAAAAACTCAAAAGAAAATGTAGGCCTCTTGTTATCAAAAATCTGCTTTATTTGAATTGTCATATATTGCACCTGATTTGTTTAGAATTACACTAAAAACATATTATAATCTATTATCATCTTAATACCAAAGATATAAGATGTTAGACAACTTATATTAACGAGATGAAAAATGCGTAATATAGTAATGGATATACCACTTTCAAGATCTTATGCAAATTGGAAAAAAGCCATAACCTGGTGATTATATTTGTGTATTGTGTTGAAATAATAGAAAATCAAAAGATGAAGTTAAAGCGCTGTCATGCTAAAATTCAGTATTATGCAAAACATGAAAGCTTTAATAGTAAATGACGATGGTATCTTAGCCCCGGGCTTACAAGAGTTGGCTTTAGCCGCACAACAAGTATTGCCGGTAGTTGTCTGCGCTCCTTTTAAAGAACAAAGTGCTTGCGGTACCCATATGACTTTATCTAAACCGTTAGGCGCTAAACAAATAGAAAATGTGCATTTGCCAGCTACGGCATGGGCAGTAGACGGATATGCTATAGATGCCGCATCTTTTGCTTTAAACTATGCTTATAAAGATCAGATAGGCATAGTTCTTTCTGGAGTTAACGGCGGCTTTAATACCGGTGATGACATTTTAATATCGGGTACCGTAGCTGCAGCCATGTATGCTTATAAACATGGCTTACCTGCTATAGCTGTATCAGTAGAGCATGGACATAATGAAAATGAAAAATATGCCGCTGGTTTGGCTGCGTTATTTGCCAAGCAAATACTGCAAGGTAAATTAGGCCGAGATATATTTCTTAACATTAATTATCCTAGCGTAAAAGTACATGATGTTAAAGGTATTGCGATATGCTCTTGCGGGCAAAATAGCCATCAAGACAAAATAGATATCGTAGAATTAAACGGCCGTCATTTTTACTGGCTTAGCCGTCATGAAGCAGTGAGTTCTAATGCTCACAGTGATGTCTACGCCGTACGTAATGATTATATATCAGTTAGTCTTATAAATTGCGAACTTTTAGGCAGCACTAGACCAGCAGAATTAGAAAAAATTGTAGCGGCGGTATGGCAAGAATTCTGCAAAGTTTACACAACTAAAGAAATGCCACCGGCAAATATTTGACAATTTAGCTTTAAAAGAATATATTTAAAAAGTGCCCCATATTATGATTTGTAATATATAAGAGGAATACTAAAGATGAAAAAAATCTCAAAATCCACCTTGGGTAAGAGCATTTTATATAGTCTGCCCGTTATCATCATGTCTGTAGCCTGCTGCGTTTTTGCTTTTGTTGAACCGGCCGTCCATAACGCCAACTTTGAAAAAGATAACGGTTTGAACGGCA
>WRFJ01000073.1 GCA_009778865.1 Chloroflexota bacterium
TCCCGATGAGATGGGTCATATCGGTCAGGCTAGGCGCAAAGTGCAAGCTATATCCGATATAGATAAATATATGGCTAAAGCTATTTGGGACTATGCCCAAAGTCATGATATACGGGTGCTGGTGCTGTCTGACCACCCAACTCCGGTGACTCTAAAGACACATACTTGTGAGCCGGTGCCCTATGTTTTATGGGGTCAAGGCATAAGATCCAGCGGTGCTAAGCGCTATACAGAAGATGAAGCTGCCAAAAGTGGAATTTATGAGAAAAATGGTTATAATATTATGAAAAAATTATTGGTACAGAGGTCTTAAACCAATGCCGCTTATTGTGCAAAAATACGGCGGGTCTTCAGTGGCCACAATAGATAAGATTAAGAGCATTGCCCAAAAAGTATGCAAACTGCACGCTACTGGTGTTGATGTGGTGCTAGTGGTATCGGCTATGGGCAAAACTACCGACGGATTAATAGAACTGGCCTACAGTATAGCCGCCCGCCCTGCTGCCCGCGAAATGGATATGTTATGTGCTACCGGCGAATTAGTTTCAGCTTCTTTAATGGCCGTAGCTTTACAGGATATAGGATGTCCGGCTATAGCTTTTTCCGGTGTTCAAGCCGGTATGAATACTACTGCTGAGCATATGCGAGCACGCATAGATAAAATAGATGTACGCCGCTTAAATGCCGAGATTAAAGAAGGCAAAGTAGTGGTAGTAGCTGGTTTTCAGGGCATAGATCAAAAAGGCGATATCACAACTTTAGGACGTGGCGGTTCCGATACTTCAGCGGTAGCTATTGCTATTGCTCTTAAGGCTGATGAGTGTCGAATATTTACTGATGTTGACGGTATATATACTGCCGACCCACATATTGTGGAAGAAGCTGTTTGCTTAAAGGAAATAAATTATCCTGAGATGCTGGAGATGGCTACTTATGGCGCTAAAGTTATGCATGCTCGTGCTGTAGAGCTAGGTGGTATCTATAATATGCCTATTTTGGTGGCTAACAGCCATAAAGATGTACCGGGTACACTAATTCATAAAGGGGCCAATATGGAATCAAGAAATAAAGCAACAGGCATTACTTCGACTATTAACATCGCTAAAGTAACAGTAGTGGGAGTGCCTGATCGTCCGGGTGTCTCCGCCAAATTGTTTGGTGTTTTGGCCGCTAAAGGTATATCGGTGGACACTATTGTGCAAAACTCCGGTCTAGATGGTACTACTGATCTTTCTTTTACTGTGGCTCGCAATGAAGCCGAAGAAGCTTTGGAAATTATCAGAGATGTGGCCAAAGAGCTGGGGGCTAAAGATATATATGTTGATAAAAGCTTAGGTGAAGTAAGTTTAATTGGCTCCGGCATGCAAAATACCCCCGGTTATGCTTCTACTATGTTTAATGCGTTAGCCGAGCGTAATATCAACATCAATCTCATTACCACCAGCGAGATTCGTATTACCTGCATTATTGATGAAACTGCGGTAAAGGAAGCGGTTAAAGTGTTGCATAAAGCCTTTGAATTGGAAAACAAATAATATTTTCTAATCGGAATAAGCTTAAAACCTGCCTTTATTTACTATTTAAGGCAGGTTTTTATGTTAAATTTTTGCAAAAAATGCATATGCTTAGTTATTTTTGCTACAATTAAGAAAATTATGAAGACAGCTAAAAATAAAGCTACATACGAAGATTTAAAAGAAATATTAGCTATTTATATGGATATGTCCAAAATGGCTTTAGTAGAGCGCGCTTATAAATATGCCGAACATGCTCACTATGGTCAGGTGCGTGCCACTGGCGAGCCTTATATCGTGCACCCGCTGGCAGTGGCTGTTACTTTAGCTGAATTGGGTTTAGATGCCGAGACTTTATGCGCGGCTTTTCTGCATGATGTATGCGAAGATACATCTACATCCGAAGAAGAACTGCATAAAGAGTTCGGCGATGATATAGCTAATCTTGTAAGCGGCGTAACCAAACTTTCCAAATTAAATTTGGAAGTGCCGGATGTCGGCGAACAAAGTACTATCAATATTAACCAGTCGGAAAATCTGCGTAAAATGCTCTTGGCAATGGCTCAAGACTTGAGAGTTGTATTTATCAAACTGGCTGACAGGCTGCATAATATGCGTACTTTGGATGCTCTTCCCGAGGCAAAACAGCAAAGAATAGCCCATGAAACCATGGAAATATATGCACCGCTAGCTCACCGTTTAGGTATATGGGATATTAAATGGCAGTTAGAAGATATAGCCTTTAGGTATTTGGATAACGAGCGTTACCGTTATATCTCAAGTCTAGTGAATTCCAAGCGTACTCAGCGCGAAGCTCTTATAAACGAATGCATTGCCCATCTCAAAGAAGAGTTTGCTAAACTAAGCATCAATGCTGATATTTACGGGCGTCCAAAACATATTTATTCCATTCATCAAAAAATACTCAAATACCAACGCATGGGCCGCCAGTTTAATGAAATTTATGATCTTTTAGCCATGCGTGTTATTGTGGATACCTTACCTATGTGTTATACGGCTATAGGTGTAGTGCATTCACTGTGGCATCCTCTCCCAAATACCTTTGATGATTATATTGCTACACCGCGTCCCAACGGTTATCAGTCTTTACATACAGCTGTGCTGGTTAACGGCACTACTCCTGTAGAAGTGCAAGTGCGTACTCAGGAGATGCAGGAAGTGGCTGAGTACGGCATAGCTGCCCATTGGCGTTACAAAGAGGGTAGTAAAGCCGATAAACAGTTTGAAGAAAAACTGGGCTGGTTACGTCGCTTAGTAGAATGGCAAGGAGAGGTTTCAGAAGCAGATCAGTTCTTAGAAGATGTCAAGACTGATGTTTTTATAGATCAAGTGTTTGTTTTTACTCCTAAAGGTGACCTTATTGATTTGTCTAAAGAAGCTACGCCTCTTGATTTTGCTTACAGAGTTCACACAGAACTGGGCCATCGCTGCGTAGGTGCCAAAGTAAACGGCAAAATGGTACCCCTTGATTATCAGCTGAAAAACGGCGAGATTGTGGAGATTTTGACTACCAAGAAGCTGGAAAAAGGTCCATCACGCGACTGGCTTTTGCCTCATTTGGGCTATATAAAAACTTCGCATGCTATGGATAAGATCCGTGCTTGGTTTAAAAAGCAGGCTAGGGGTGAAAATATAGAACGTGGGCGTGATATCTTTGAAAAAGAATTGCGTCATATGGGCATTAGAGAAGTCAATCACGGCGAACTGGTCAAACAGTACAAGTTTGCCAATTATGACGACTTTCTAGCAGCTATCGGCTACGGCGGTATTTCTGCTCACAATGTGGCCTATAATATAGCCGAGAAGATAGAGAAAAAAGATGAAAAACTGGTGGTAGTGGATACCAATGATACCCAAGCTATTGCCGATCATGTTGCCGATTTTAATCGTCAGAAAACCGGCTCTGATGCCTATAATGCTGTCAAGGTGATGGGTGTGGGTGATATGCTAACTTCTATTGCTGGTTGCTGTCATCCTATGCCGGGAGATGATATTATCGGTTTTGTCACTCGTAATCGTGGTGTGACAATTCACCGTAAAGACTGCTATAATGTTCTTAATGAAGACGATCAAGATCGTCTGGTGCCTGTTTCATGGGGCTCTTCGTCTACGTTACTCTATCCGGCTTCGGTGCAAGTGGAGGCTTGGGATCATGTTGGTCTTGTTAAAGATGTTTCCACCGTACTGGCCGAGGAAAAGATCAACATCAGTTCAATGATGCTTAAAGAAAATAAAGATGGTATTTCAACTTTAAGTTTAAACTTGGAAACACGAGGAGTACAACAACTTTCGCGTTTGTTCTTGAAACTGGAAAGTATAAAAGGTATTATTAGCGTTACCCGCGTGGGTGACGAGGCTACTGCCAAAAACATAGGAGGAAAACTTGGCTAATATTAAAGCAGCCCAAAAGGCTATGAGATCTTCTCGCAAAAGAGCGGATTTTAACAAAAGCTACAAAACCTCAGTGAAAACTGCTTGTAAAAAAGTAGATGTAGCTACTACTGCCAATGATGAAAACGCTGTCGCTTTACTAAAGTTTGCACAAAGCTCTTTACAAAAAGCTGCCGGTAAAAATATCATTAAAAAGCAAACTGCTTCTCGCAAGATTTCTCGTTTAACCAAAAAATTAAACGCCGCCAAAGCTTCCACTTAGGTTTTTAGGCTAGAATCTTAAAAAAACCTCGCTTGTTCTTGACAAGCGAGGTTTTTTGTTTTAAAGTGCAGAACAGATGTTTTTATTTTACATTATAATAAATAAAAACAAGTAAATGTGACCGTAAAACTCGCAAAAAGATGGGAGAGAAGCTATGAAGGAAAAAGAAGCCATAAAAGTGCTGTCGGAGCGTCAACAAGATATTTTATATTATACGCAAAATTTTATGAGCCAACGCGGTTATCCACCTACCATCCGCGATATTCAAAACGGCTGTGGTATTTCGTCTACCTCGGTAGTGAATTATAATTTAAACATTCTCAGTCGGCGCGGCTATATGAAGCGTACTAAAGATGTTTCTCGTGGCATTGAGCTTACTGGCGATGTTATACCGTCTGTTTTTGCTGGTAGCATGACAGCGGTGCCGCTTTTAGGGATTATTGCTGCCGGCGTGCCTATAGAAGTGCCGGAAGTTTCTTCTTTAGATGAGGTTGATGAGTTTATCAATGTATCTATAGACATGCTGGGCAAACATAAAAATATTTATGCTCTTAAAGTAAAAGGCACTTCCATGATTGAAGCTTTTATTAATGACGGCGATACAGTGATACTGGAAGCTACCCGTCAAGTGGAAAACGGCCAAGTAGCAGCAGTGTGGCTAAAAAACGAACAAGAAATTACCCTTAAAAAATTTTACGCCGATGGCGCTAAAGCTAGGCTGGTGGCGCAGAATCCGCAATTTGCTCCTATTATTACCACGACGGAGAATGTAGAAATTCAAGGTCGTCTGATAGCAGTATTACGTAGTATAGTGTAAATAAACAGCAAATTTATATGAGGTAAAAATGAATAATCGTCAAATATATCAAGAATTTAAAAACCTGGGTCGCGATCTCTTTTTAAACGGAGATGCTGCTGCTCGCAACGGCAATATCAGCTTGTTACTGTCTAATGGCCGCTTGGCCATCACCCGTAGTGGTTCTTTACTATCTGATCTTTTGCCCAGTGATATTATTTTAGTAAGACTGGAAAAGAATAAAACTTCA
>WRFJ01000074.1 GCA_009778865.1 Chloroflexota bacterium
ACGATTTAATATCTTAAAACTTATATCTTCGTTGGTTAAAGTACCGTCAAAATCGCACTGTATAGTAATTTTATGGCTCATATGATTCCTTAAGAACGGTCGGTTTGGTCTGTCTTAACGGTTTGTTTTCTATGCTGGTAGCTTCTTTGTCATCAGCACGACGAGCCGGTTTTAGGTGTTCTCCTTCAATCAGACGATCATAATATAGGATGCCATCCAAATGATCTAATTCATGCTGTAAGGCCTTGGCAAAAAGAGGATCGATGGCTTTATGGCGCACTTCCTGGCCGTTTATATTCAAAGCTTTAACCGTAATATTAGCGTAACGCTCAATTTGCCCTACATAACCGGGAACAGACAAACAACCTTCGTCTTCATACATCTGTCCGCCAGTTTTAACAATTTGTGGATTTATCATGATACGAGGCTCTTCTTCATCAGGCAAATGAATAATCACTAAACGCAGGGTAACACCTATTTGAGGGGCGGCCAGTCCTATGCCGTCATATTCATAAAGAGTATCCAGCATGTCTTCTACCAAAGCCGCTACACTGCGGTCTATTGAAGGTACTTTGTTGCTCTTTATCCTCAATTTAGTTTCATCGCCGGGAACAGTCAAAACACGTCTGACAGCCAATAGACACCTCTTTTGTATACCTTAAGAACATTGCTTTTGAATTCTATCATTAATAAAGCAAAGCTGTCTAACAATTATTTGTGTGCTTAAACGCTTTGTGGTATATTAATAAAGTTTTTACGGGGTGTAGCGCAGCCCGGTAGCGCACCTGAATGGGGTTCAGGTGGCCGACGGTTCGAATCCGTCCACCCCGACCATGTAAATACTAAGCTCACGACTTTTATCGTGAGCTTGATTTTTATTCAGTAAACACACCAGCATACAGCCGTTTCTTATACCTATTACATAGCCATCCGGTCAATAAGCAATTCAGCGTTCAGGCCAGCCAATTCTATACGATTTTCGGCATCGGCGTCAGCATGATACTGAGACGCTTGGCCTTCTACAGCAAAACGGATCTGATTGGTCTTGCCTTTAATTTTGGTATAATATTTGGCACCGGATGGTATATGCAACACCGACGTAGCATTAATCTGATTAATCTCTATAGCAGAGGGTAATTTATCAGTATGAATATCCATATCAACATTGCAATTCAAAGCCACTATACTCTTTACCTCTTCTAAAAACACTTTCCGTACTTTTCCGTCTAATTCCAATGGAAACGATATTCTGCTAATTCTGAGAATATCAGCAATAACCGAAAGTTCAACATTATCAGAATATTTGGCCGGTAAAGATATGTAGATAGACAGTGCTTCTTTGCCTTCAGCCTCACTGTTTTTCCCTATCCGCCGGATATCAACATCTAAACGGTTACGATGTTCGTCAATTTTTACTTTATAGTCTTGCGGCAGCGTTTGTAATACATTGGATGCAAGACGTACTCGCAATTTTTCATCGTTTGCAGTAGTAATATAAACTTCCAATGCGCCGGGGGCGTGAATGTCAAAATGGCTTGGACAGCTTATATCGTATTCTGTTATGCTCTCATAAGTATAATCAACTACTGTACGAATAAGTTTTTCTTCTGATAATAAATCGTCTAGTGATATAGAAAACAACGCTGAAATAGCCAGCAGGTTTTCAATATCCGGCAGTCCGCCATCTGTTTCCCATTTAGTTATGGCCTGACGGGACACGTTGATTTTTTCGGCAAGCTGTTCCTGTGAAAACTTAGATTGTTTACGTAAAATTCTGAGTTTTTCGTTAAAGTTCATATTATTATAATCTCCTTGACCTGTTTACTGCCATCAGTATATGCCATTCTTATATTACAAACAAGCAATTTTATTTGCCAATTATATTTTATTACGCTACTTATCGTAGCATTTCTGACTTCCCCTGCTTTACATGATATTGCTGGTGGCTTTTATTGCAAAACAATTACCCTCTTGCATACACAGCGTTTTCGTGGAAAAATATATAACATACTATAAACAACGCCTTATGAGAGGTGATTCAATTATTATGGATGTTGACAGTACTTATACGTTAAGCAACGGCGTAAAAATACCCTGCATAGGTTTCGGCACTTGGCAGATTGCTTCCGGACAGGCAACCGTTGATGCTGTTAAAGAAGCCTTGCGGGCGGGATACCGCCATATAGATACCGCATCTATCTACGGCAATGAAGAAAGTGTGGGCCGAGCCATACGCCAAAGTTGTATCAACCCCCAAGAAATATTTGTCACTACCAAATTATGGAATAGTGACCACGGATACGAAGAGACCTTAAAAGCTTTTGAACTTTCGCGCCGTAAACTGGGTCTGGATATCATAGATTTATATCTGATACATTGGCCCAATCCCAAAGCTTTGCGACCCGACTATGCCAAGCATAATGCCCAGTCTTGGCGAGCCATGGAAGAGCTTTATGAGAGCGGGCAGGTGCGTGCTATCGGTGTTTCTAACTTTTTATCACACCATCTAGATGCTTTATGTAAAACAGCTCGCATAGAACCGATGGTTAATCAAATTCCTATTCATCCAGGCTGTGCCCAGGAAACTCTAGTGACACACTGCCAAAAAAGAGATATCTTGGCAGAAGCTTACAGCCCTCTAGGTACCGGTAAGCTTATAACCAACAACAAAATACAAGCAATAGCTCAAAAATATCATAAGGGCAGCGCACAAATATGTCTGCGCTGGAGTTTGCAGATGGGCTTTTTGCCGCTTCCTAAATCAATTACTCCCAAGTATATACAGGAAAACGTTAATATATTTGATTTTGAACTAGATACTGATGATATTGATGCTTTAAGTGCCTTAAAAGAAGATGTTCCTGCCGTTATGGACCCTGACCGCGTACCTTTTTAAAATGTACATGGCCGTATATCAAAAAAAAGTTTAATTCAGACCGGTTGCTCCCCGCTGAAGAGTTTTATAAAACTGTCATTTCGGTAGAAACAAAGCTAAAATAACATTTGCTTTTTTTATAGTGCTGAAATAACATAGTACTAAAGCAAAACCATTTGAAAGGCAATGGTGTAATGGACAGAAATAAAATCATTGAAGAGATATCTTCGGAATTTTCCTACTTTATGCCAATATGGCGTAAGTATATAACTAAAGATTATATTATTCCGGACTTAGCCGATAAAGGCATAAGCATGCAGCATATATATGTGTTGATAGAACTTAATCATCAAGGCCCTCTGCCTATTTCGCATGCCGGAACTTTTTTCTATATCTCCAAATCGGATATGACACGCATTGCCGATAGGCTTCAGGAGTTGGGTTTTATAGAACGCATACCTTCCACCGAAGACCGGCGTATTATTAATATAACTCTTACCAACAAAGGCCTTGACTTTATAGCCCGCGTCGGTCGCAATAAACTGGAAAAATTTAAGCAGGTTTTAAAGGAATGCGATGAGATTGAACTTATAGCTTTAAGAAATCTATTTAAAAGATTTATAGATAAAGAAAACAGCCGCATAAAACTTTGATATTCTTCTGCATTTTTTAAAAAAACTACCAAGGATTATTGGTTATGACTGCCCCTTCTACGCCCGCATATGCTAATTTGAGCCGAAAACAAATCGTCATCAGTGTAATTGTCATCATGAGCACTATGCTAATGTCTTCTATGGAGCAAACTATAGTAGGCACGGCCATGCCGCGCATTATTGCTGATTTGGGCGGTTTTGAACATTATACCTGGGTTGTTACCGCATATCTTATTGCTTCTACTATAGCCATGATAACAGCCGGACGTCTTTCAGACCTATACGGACGCAAACCGTTTTTAGTAGGCGGCACTGTTATTTTTATAATAGGCTCATTTATATGTGGTGCTGCCGGCAGTATGGGTTCGCTTATTTTGGCTAGAGCCGTACAAGGTTTGGGCGGCGGTACTTTGATGGGCTTGGCCTTTACCACTGTGGCCGATCTTTTTCCGCCGGCTAAACGTGGCCGCGTGATGGGTATTATGTCGGCGGCTTTTGGTATCTCGGCTATTTTAGGGCCCACTCTGGGCGGCATAATCACCGATAATTTTGACTGGTCTTGGGTTTTCTACTTCAACGTACCCATCGGCTTGGCGGTTTTAGCTTTAATGGTCTTTGGTTTTCCCGGTCTTAAGCCGTTAAATAAAACCGTTTCCAAGCCTGATTATATAGGTATTATTTTACTGGCGTCTTTTATATCCTGTTTTGTTTTAGGTCTTACTTATGGCGGTTCGCAATACCCTTGGAACTCATGGCAGGTAATAGGCCTATTTACCGGCGCTGCTGTATTTTTAGGTTTGTTTATCCGGATACAGATACGCATTAAAAATCCCACCTTTTATTTACCCATATTCAAAAGCCGCGCTTTTACACCGGCAGCTATAGTGACCTTTATCGTAGGCATCGGCATGTTTATAAGCATCACTTTTATACCGCTGTATTTCCAGGGCGTATTGGGTTCCAGCGCTACTACCAGCGGCAACTTTTTAACTCCCATGATGCTCTCTAATGTTATTGCTTCGGCTACTTTGGGCATGCTTTTGAGCAAAATGCCGCTTTTCCGTAATTTCGGTGTAGGCGGCGTTTTTATTTTTATGATAGGCCTGTTCCTACTTTCCACTGTTTCACCGCATACTTCTAGTCTTTTAGCTGTTTTATACATTATTATTGCCGGTATAGGTCTAGGCATGACTATGCCGACTTTCTCCATGGTAATGCAAAATTCAGCTCCCCCAGGTATGGTAGGCATGGCTACGTCCAGTAACGGTTTGATGCGTACTTTGGGCGGTTCGGTAGGTCTGGCCTGCGCCGGCTCAGTTTTAGCCACTCAACTAGCACCCAATATTAATAAGTTGGTACCTGATTATATAACTCAGGCCTTACCTTCCGGTTTTATAGATAGTATAGCAGCTAATCCGCATGCTCTTTTCAATGCCGAAGCACAACAACAGATATACAACACCTTTGTAATATTCGGTGAAAATCAGCAGATTTACTTTGATAATTTTATGAATAGCATCCGTGAAGCTTTGGCTAGTACTATAGACGGTATTTTCTTCATAGCTGCTTGTATTTTTATGCTGGGAGTAATTATTGCCATGTTTATGGACGATAAGCCTTTACGTAAACAATTTATAGATTCACAGCAAGCCATTAAGAAACTTAACGTTGCGT
>WRFJ01000075.1 GCA_009778865.1 Chloroflexota bacterium
GAATAAGATTATTGGCACATCTATCGTCTGTAATACTTAAGACAGTAGCTGTAATATACAAGGTTTGGGGTTGTAACATAAGTTCCTTTAAACCAAAAGACTCGGAAAACCCCGAGTCTTTTGGTTTAAAAACATATTTACCAAATAAAAAGTATAAAAAATATAGGATGTAATATAAAAACAACAACCATTGTAAACAAGTTATATTTGCCGCTTTATACGTAAATTGCATCTTGCTGTAGCCTACTCGATTTTGCCAGTTGAAAATATTGGAAAAACAGATAAAATATGAGAAAATATAAAGCTAATAAATAAAAGGCGGGAAAGAAGTGGCCCATATTATTAACGGCATTGCCGTTTCACAAGATATCAAAAACGAACTTAGGGCCCAAATAGATGTTCTTAAAGAACAAAGTATAAATGTTTGTTTGGCGACAGTTTTAGTGGGCGACGATGCTGCTTCACATTCTTATGTGAAGAGCAAGATTAAAAACTGCGAAGAGTTGGGCATTATTTCCCGTCATTTCGGCCTGCTCCAAGAAACCTCCCAAACAGACTTACTGCAGCTTATAGACAGCTTAAATAGTGATAAAAGCGTTAACGGTATTCTGGTGCAGCTGCCTTTACCCTCTCACATCAATGAAGATACTGTCATTAACGCCATAAATGCCGATAAAGATGTTGACGGTTTTACGCCCGCCTCTACTGGCCGTTTGCTTATAGGACAAGAAGGCTTTGTGCCATGCACGCCAGCCGGTATTATAGAACTTTTAAAAAGAAACAATATTAACACGATAGGCGCTGAAGTGGTAGTGGTGGGCCGTAGTAATATTGTCGGTAAACCGGTAGCCAATTTACTTTTACGCAAAGGACAAGGAGCAGACGCTACTGTTACCATATGCCACAGCCGCAGTAAAAATATTAAGGAACATACTTTGCGTGCTGATATTTTAATTGCTGCTATAGGAAAAGCCAAATTCATTACCGCCGATATGGTTAAAGAGGATGCTGTTGTGATCGATGTAGGCGTCAACCGCATTGGCATTGCCCCAAGCGGCAAAGCTATTTTGGCTGGCGATGTCGATTATGTTGAAGTTACAAAAAAAGCTTCTTATATTACCCCTGTGCCGGGTGGCGTAGGCCCGATGACTATTGCCATGTTGATGAAAAACACTGTTAAAGCTGCCCAAATACAGGCCGGCTTAATATAAACTAAAGAGTACGCAATAATGAGTTTTCCCATTTACAGCGGTCAGATAAACCAAGTACCTTTGGGCTGTTCTTTTATAGGTGGTAGCCATAGCCTGCCTTTTTACGAAAAAGGCTATGCGCCTAAGTTTGCCTATGCCATAACCGATGCCTTAAATAAAGCTTTACCACCCGCTCTACAGGAAGAGTGGAATATAGATTTAAACGATACGGTGTTCTGGGCTAAAGAGGCTTTACACCGTGGTGCCGATGCTCTTTGTCTGCATATAGTATCTATTGACCCTAACGGTCAAAATAAAGAGATAACACAGGCATTAAACACCATAGAAAAAGTGCTTAATGCTGTTTCTTTGCCGCTTATTCTATGGGGCAGCGGCCATGCCGAAAAAGACAAAAAGCTTTTTACCGATGCTGCTGCTAAATTCGGCGATCAATTATATGCCATAGGACCAGTACAGCAAGAGCACTATAAAGAGGCAGCCGCTGCTGTTAGAGGGAGCAATATCAAAATTATCGCCTCCACCCCGGTAGATGTAAATATGGCTAAGCAGCTAAATATCATGCTGGAAAATGAGGGAGTAACCAAAGAAAATATTCTCATTGATCCGGTAGTTTCGGCTATAGGCTACGGTTTAGAATATTGCTATTCGGTTATTGAGCGTATACGCACCGCTGCTCTTATTCACAACGACGCCAAACTGCAAAATCCTCTAGTGTGCAATATAGGCCTGGAAAGCTGGAAAGTAAAAGAGGCCTATGATGTTGATGAAGATAAAATGGGCCATGACCATATGCGCGGCGTAATGTGGGAAGCCACTTCGGCATCTTTACTGGCCTCTGCCGGTGCCGACTTAATTATTATGTTAAGTCCTAAAGCTAAAGAATTAACACAAAAAATGTGCAATACCATTAGCCAGAGTTTTTGAGGAAATAGATGGAAGAAACCAAGAATTTTCGCGTACCTCTTAAAGATGCCGACGGTATATCCCAAGATGTAGCCCTGCCAGTAGAGTATCACCAGCGTTTTGAAGGCCGGCGTGTTTTTGATGACGAATTGTTTGCTCAATTTAACGGTTGTGAGTTAGTACGAATAAGCCATATATGCGACGACGGCTTTAGTGTTATAGGAGAGGAAATCAATTCTTTTAATAACAGTCAAAACCACCTTATCGCCATTGAGGTGCAAGTGTGCGGCTACCATCTTTGGCCAGAGTACGAAACTGTTTTTGAGCGCAATCTTTACCGCATCATTAATTACGCTGACGGCATAAAACATAAAGGCCAGCGCAGCGATCTCTCTTTACGTTTTAGCAAAAAAGCCGTAGAGCGTGGTTTTACCCTTAAAACTTTAGCCCATCTTATATACAGCGGCTTAAAAAGCGAATTCAAAGATATTGCCGATTTAGTTAATGTACGTATTATCAGTGACCCCTTAAAAGCCAAGTCCTTCTGTCAAGGTGCCGAAGCTGTATATAAAGTACGTGAAAACAGGGTTAAAGGCCTAAGGGACAGTGAAGTGGAGGCTTTTTACTCATGCACTATCTGCCAAAGCAACTCTCCACATCATGTATGTATTATTGCTCCCGAACGCACCGGTGCTTGCGGCTCTTATGATTACTTAGGTGCTAAAGCTTCGGTGGCTTTAAACCCCTTCGGTCCCAACACCATGGTATTAAAAGGCTTACCGGAAGGAACACGCCCGGGTCAGTGGGAAGGCATTAATGATTTTGTCTATGAAGCCTCCGGCGGAAAACTGGAAGAAATGAATATATACAGTATTGTAGATAATCCGCCGCCTTTTTCCGACTGCATGGAGTGCATATCGGCACTTATACCGTCAATTAACGGCGTGGTGGTTTTTGATCGCCGATATGACGGTATGACACCTATCGGTCTTAACTTTGCCGATATGCAAGATTGCATACACAAAGGAGCCTCGGTGACCGGCTTAATGGGCCATGCTCGTATTAATATTATTCAAGGCGCTTATCTTAAGCATGAAGGCGGCATTAAAAGAATTATCTGGATGCCTTCAATTCTGAAAAAAGATCTGGCCGATGAATTTAACGAATTGGCTGCTGCTTTGGGTGAGCCCGGGCTTTTAGATAAAATAGCCGACGAGACTATAACCGTAACCGAAGAAGAAACAGTAGTTTACAACCGTCAAAAAAATCACCCTTTTTTTAAAATGCCCCCGGTGATTTAGGAGAGTATTTTTATGGCTTTAACCGGTATTGAAATATTTAAATATTTGCCCAAAACCAACTGCGCAGAATGCGGCATAGCCACTTGTCTGGCTTTTGCTATGAACGTAGCTGCAGCCAAGACCGGTATTGATAAATGCCCTTATATTTCCGATCAAATTAAAGAAACATTAGTCGAATCCTCAGCGCCTCCGGTGCGTCAAATTTTGTTTGGTACTGGTTCTCAAGAAGTAAAACTTGGCGGCGAAAGCGTACTTTTCAGGCATGAACGACGCTTTGAAAATCAAACTGCTATAGGTTTATTGCTTACTACCGGTGCCGCTTGTCAAGTAAACGATGATAAAGTAGCTTCTTTTAAAGAATTGCGCTATGAACGTGCAGGCCATAAACTGGCAGCTGATTTTTTCTTTGTGGAAAACGATAACAACAGCAGTAAGGATTTTCTAAATTTACTGATGAAAGTTAAAGACATAGCTGCTCTAGCAGTTTGTGCTTACAGTTTGCAAGACGCCAAGCAAGCCATGACAGTAGTAGGGCAATGCAAACCGCTGTTGTGCGGAGCGCTAGAAGAAGATTTAGAAGGTTATATAGCACTAGCCAAGCAATACGGCTGTCCGCTAGCTATTGTGGCTCTAAGCTTGCCACAGGCGCGCGCAATGACCCAAAAAGCTTTATCATTGGGTTTTAAAGATCTGGTGTTTAGCGTAGGCACCGGTGGAAGCGTAGCTGCCGGCTTGGAATTTAGCGTGGAAACCAGAAATGCCGCTGTTAAAGACAAAGACAAACTTTTGGGCTTTCCTACTTTACTCTATCCTTGTGCTTTCAATAAAGACCTGCCCGGCCAATTCCTTAACGCCAGCATACTAATGGCTAAATATGCCTCAGCATTGGTGATGAGTGAATTTAAAGGCCAATTTTTATATCCTTTACTGACCGCTCGTTTGAATATATTTACCGATCCCCAGCGCCCGCTGACTATGCCTCAAAGTATATATACTATAGGCAAAGCCGATGAAAATTCGCCGGTAGTGCTTTCCTGTAATTTTGCCCTTACTTATTTTATAGTGAGCGCCGAGATAGAAAATTCTATGGTGCCGGCCCATTTTATAATTAAGGATACTGAGGGGCTTTCAGTACTTACCGCCTGGGCAGCCGGGAAATTTAGTGCCGACAGTATTGCCGCCTATGTTAAAAAGAGTGGTATAGCCGACAAAGTCACGCACCGAAAACTTATTATCCCCGGTTATGTATCGATAGAAAGTGCTGCCCTAGAAGAGGAGCTGCCCGGCTGGCAAGTAATAGTAGGCCCGCAGGATGCGGCTGCTTTACCGGCTTTTCTTAAGCAGTGGTCTTGTTAGGAGAAACACCATGATTAAACTTATCGGTGAAAATATTAATATTATTTCCAAAAGTTTAGGGCCGGCTATACGGGAACGTCGCAGCACTCCCATACTGGATATAGCTAAGCAAATGGAATACATGGATTACATTGATCTTAACATCGGCCCCTCTAAAAAAGATGGTGCCGAAGTTATAGAATGGCTCATTAAAGAAGTACAAAGTGTAAGTTCTAAAAAATTATCAATAGATACCACCAACTCTGAGGCCATGTATACAGCTTTGCGTCTTTTGCAAGATCACAGTCCGCTTATTAATTCTATTTCTTTACAGCCCGAACGTTTAGAAGAAATATTGCCGGCAGCTGCC
>WRFJ01000076.1 GCA_009778865.1 Chloroflexota bacterium
GCTCTTTCTATCATATCATACTGAAAAGAATAAGGTGTGCAAGTTTTTAAATTTTCTGTATGCATTAAACGAAAAACACGTATTTTTGACAAGTTTTTTACGGTATTTTGTATTTTCTGACTTTGGGACAGTAAGTTATCAAGCTTTTGTTGAGCGTCTTTACAGTCACATAAGCTTACTATTTTTTGCAAAAGTTGTACCACGTTATCATAGCTGGACGGACGACTTACTATAACCATAGCTTCGGTTTTGTCAATAATTTGCTCTCTTAATTCTTTATTCAAACCGGTAAACATTAATACCAAGTCCGGTTTACAAGCTATTATTTTTTCTAAATTGGCACAGGCAAAGCTACCGACGATAGATCTTTGGGGTAGTTGTTCTACTTCGCATTTATCGGTGACACCTACCAGAAAACTCTGCAAACCCAAATAATCTAGCGATTCGCTGAAAGAGGGCACCAGTGATACTATGCGTTTAGCTATTTTTTCGATGCCAAAAAATTCATAACTCAAATGTGCGGTCATAATTATCTTTCTGCGTGTAAATGTATAAAAATAATAGTATATTAATTGTCTTTTGTCAATCAAGTTTGTTCTGTATACTAACATATTGAGCTGTGCTAAAATATATGTTGTATTTAATATATGCGGAGATAAAAATATGTTCATTAAAATAGCTTTGGAGCACTTAGATTGTCAGAAAAGCGATATTAAAACTAATAGAGAACTTATAAGCAAATCTTTAGAAAAGGCCATGGTTGCTGGTGCCCAGTTATTTGTGACTCCCGAACTTGCTTTATGTGGCTACTATTTTAATGAAGACATAGGTACTTCTTGGATAGAGGTTCAGCCCGATGATTTTGCTAAGTCTTTAGCTGCTAAAGCTGCTTATAATAATACTGCGTTAATGTTATGCACTGCTGAACGTTTGAACGAAAAACTTTATAATTCTTGTTTAGTATTTGATGAAAATGGCGCTTTCTTAGGTACTCATCACAAGATAGCCGTGCAAAAAGGCAGTGAAGATTGGTCTTGTGCCGGGCATACTACTATGGCTTATAAAATTCACGGCATAAATTTCGGTGTGCTAATTTGCGCTGATGCCTGGAGGCCGCACATTGCTCAAAGTGGTCGAGAAAATGGCGTAGAAATATTTATCTGTCCGTCAGCTTGGCCGCCTCAACCTTGTCCGCCTGAAGAGTGCTGGCAAAAACGCTCTGCCGAGACTAATACCACCGTGCTGGTATGCAACCGCACTGGAGTAGAACCTAAGCTTGATTTTAGATTGGGAGAAACTTTATTGGCTCATTGCGGTAAAACCTTAGCTTCAGTAACCAGCGAGCAAAGCTGTATATTTATTTTTAATTGGGATCATCAAAACAAAAAACTGCTGGGAGGAGTAGAGCGCTTGCCAATTGAATGACATGGTTTTAGATATACTTAAACATTGTACTCTATGCCCTAGAGAATGTAGCACCGATAGGACAAGCGGTGAGCTAGGTTTTTGTCAAAGTTCATTCACAGTAAAGGCAGCGCGTGCCGCTCTACATTTTTGGGAAGAACCTTGTCTTTCTGCCAAAGCTGGCTCTGGTGCGGTGTTTTTTTCTTCTTGCACTCTCAAATGTGTTTTTTGTCAAAACTATCATATAAGCACTTTAAAAAACGGGCAGGAAATAAGTATTAAGCGACTAAGTGACATATTTTTAAATCTGCAAAAACAAGAGGCTTTAAATATTAATTTGGTTACCCCCACTCATTTTGTGCCGCAGATTATTGAGGCTTTAGATATAGCCAAAAATAACGGCCTTAGTTTACCGATTATTTACAACAGCAGCGGTTATGAGAAAATTTCTACTATACAAATGCTAAAAGGCTATATAGATATCTATCTGCCGGATTTTAAATATTACGATGATGCCCTGGCCTTAAAATATTCCAACGCCTTAAACTATCGCCAATATGCCTTAGCTGCTCTTCAAGAAATGGTTAAACAGGTCGATAAAACTTCTTTTGATAAAAACGGAGTTATGACAAAAGGAGTTATGGTGCGGCATATGTTGTTACCTACTCATCTTGATGATAGCAAGAAAGTTTTGGATATGCTTTTTGCTGTTTTTGACAATGATATCTATTATAGCCTGATGAGTCAGTACACCCCGTTGCCATTGTTTGATAAGTTTGCAGAGCTTCAAAATAAAGTTAAGAAAAAAGATTATCAGGTGCTGGTAGACCATGCTATATCTTTAGGTATAACCAATGGTTTTGTTCAACAAAAGCAAGCTGCCAAAGAAAGCTTTATACCGCTTTTTGACAATACCGGTATTAATTAAACAGTGTCTCTAAATATGCTTCTTATAACAAAGACAACTGTCTTGCTTGTTTATAACCACTGAGTATAAGAGCATCTATATCAGCTGGTTTGTATAATAATCCATGTTTATAGCAAGCCTCTTGAAATACTTGGTTTAAATGGTGATTGGGGGATGGGCATACATAATTTCTAGCAAAAGTAGCTATATATTTTTCTTTTATACCGACAAAGTCTTTATCTAAAGCAGCATAAAAATATTCTCTGTTACCATCTCTTAGAGTCATACCGGCCCCTTCGTCCATACAAGCCCATTTAGCACCGCTAGCAGCAGCCATGAATACTAGCTGTTCTATATTTTGAGTATTGTCATTTATAAATGGCAATATTGGCATCATTAAAATGCCGCATACAAGGCCTTGAGAACTAAGATTTTGCAGAGCTTTAAATCTTTGGCTGGTAGGTGCCACATGAGGTTCTATCTGTCTACAAAGTTTATCGTCGGCGGTGGTAGTAGTAAAATTTATGATGGCTGGGGAATGCTGTTTGATACTTAGTAAAATATCTATATCGCGTTCAACTAAAGGTGATTTGGTAATAATTACTGTGCCAAAACAATATTGATCTATGAGTTTTAATGTTGCTTGCGAAAGCTTTTCTTTAGCCTCGTAAGGATTATAAGGATCACTCATTGAGCCACTAAGTATCAAGCCTTTTTTATGTTTATTTTTCAGTTCTTTTTCTATAATAATGAGAGCATTTTCTTTAGCTTTTACAGTATCAAAGTCTTTTATGCTGTAGCATAAACTACGGCTATCACAGTATATGCAACCATGACTGCAGCCACGATAAACATTCATTGTATAGTTGCTAGCAAACCAGCCGTGTGGGCGGTACTTAGATATAATAGTTTTAGCGGTTAACGTTTGCATAGTCTTTAATTTTAGTCTTCATAGCACGCAAATGGCATAAAAATTAATGAATGCATCATATAGGTTTTTGCAATTCTTGTATCACTAGTTCTACAACTTTAGGTATTTTATCCTCTATTTGTTGTGAAAGATTCATCTGTAAATCTGTGGAAAACGGTTCTACGCCGAAAATAATCACTTCTTGTGGTGGGTTGCCGAAAGCTTGTGATAAAGCTAAGATTTCTAATATGCCCACTTGATGCAGCGAAGTCATATTATAATTACCTTGTTCGCGTACGTCAGCAGGACTAAAACGGTAAATGCTACCTGCTTTGCAGCCGCCGCGCACACAATCCACTACTATGATTTTTTTACGGTTTTCAATGACGTCTATTAAATCGTGGCCGGCAGTGCCACCGTCTAAAAGCTCCACGCCTTGTGGTATGTCTTCTCTTTTTTGAAGAGCTTCAATGGTCCGCACACCAAAGCCTTCATCTCTCATTAAAATATTCCCCACTCCAAGTACTAACACAGGAGCGGGGAATAAAGTTTCAGACATTTGATAATCCAACTTAAGCTACACGAAATTTGCCTAAAGTTTCACCATTGGGCTTAATAATATGTACGGCACAAGCCAAACATGGGTCAAAAGCGCGGACGATTCTAACTAGTTCAAAGGGATTATTGATATCTTTGACAGTAGTACCCATTAAAGATTGCTCAATGGGGCCGCATTGGCCACTTGCGTCTTTGCCTGAAGCATGCCAAGAAGAAGGGGTGATGATTTGATAGTTAGAAATTACGCCATTATCTATTTTGCACCAGTGTGATATAGCGCCACGGGGAGCTTCCCACAGACCTACGCCATCAGCTTTTTGTGGCAGGTCGTCTGCTACTACATATTCATGAACGGTTTGGGCACTAGGAGTTAGTTGCAACAGCCACTCCGCCATTTTATCAGCTACAATTTTGGCTTCCAAAGCGCGTGCGGCATGGCGGCCCAAAGTAGAGAAGAGAGCGGTAATAGGAGCGCCGAATAGTGAGAGCACGTTATTTACGGCAGTTTGTACGGTCTTGTCACCGTTAACGTAGTTGATTACCATGCGGGCCAACGGTCCCGGCTCATATACAGCTCCATCGTAGCGAGGTTCTTTGCACCAAGAGTAAGCTTCGCTTTTAGTAATATTAGTGAGAGAATTACCATCTAGTGGGAAAACAGCGGCACTGTCTTTATACCAAGCGACATTAGCGCTTTCGGTGATTTTAGTGTGATCAAATGAGCCGACTTTGGATAAATCGCCAATACTGATAATGCCTTGGTTAAATAAACGTTTTCTGATGTCTAGGTTGGTGCCGCTTGCTTCCTCGTCAAAAACGCCGAACGAAATAAAGTTGCCGCAACCTTGTCCTTGAGAAAAACCATCATCTTTGTAAGCTTCGGCTACTGCCAGTACGTCGGGAATATAGCAGTTATCAATGAAATCGCGCACCTGGGAAAGTCTGGTAATTGCACGGTTGATGTTTTCTACTGTAGGCTTGCAAGTAACGCCGCCGGGCACTATACCAACGCCGTGAGGCATTTTGCCGGTAAACATAGCATGAGCCTCATGACAGATACGGCGAGCTTCTAAAGCACGTACATAGTCGCCGGTGGCTTTTATATTAATATCTTTAGATAGGCGATAGTCACCTTCGTAGCGCGGGTAGAAAATAGAGAGCATGTTCATATCGCTAGCATCAGTAGCACGTTTTATGAAAGCGGCTACTTTTTGTAAGGCTGGATCATTACCCGTATAACCGGCTACGGCGGTTACATCCACATAATCAAAAGCAGCCAAATGGAAAAAGTGCACAATATGAGACTGCAAA
>WRFJ01000077.1 GCA_009778865.1 Chloroflexota bacterium
GTAGCCGTTGGCTTAGCCTGGTGGCGTATCACAACTAACAAGACCTAGGAACTAAATAATTAGTATATCGTTACAGCGGGTGGATTTTGCCACCCGCTGTAAATTTCTAACGTAACAGACGAAAATACTGAATGGTGTCTGCTATTTACCTTGAACCATTATTAAGCAATATGTTAAGATTTGTGTACACTGTTAATGCAAACATCAACAATTATGACCAATATTTATCATGTTTCACATACACCACAACACAAAGAAATCTCTTTGTTTTTTTGGGGCTGTAATTTCTATTGTTTAGGCTGTCTGTGTCTTAAAGCAAATCGTAATTTTCTTTTGACAGAAAATTTACATTTAACTTTTGAAGAATATACTAAGCTAGCACCTGCCCCTAATAAGTTCTTAAGTATGGACGAACTTATAAGTATATTAGATAAATTGGATTTTGAACGCGTATTGCTAGAAGGCCAAGAAGCTTCCCTAGACCTACAATATGGTGCTATTACGGCCATGTTACACGAGCGTTATCATAGTTATAACACTCTATGTAGTAATCTTTATGAACTACCAGATTTAAGCCATACCGATGCTATTGCTGCAAGTATTAAAACTATAGATGAAAAACTGCATAAAGAGTATACCGGTAAGTCTAACAAAATAGTTTTTGAGAATATTGAAAGATTATATAAAGAAGGGAAAAAACTAACTATAGCTTCTGTTTTTATTCCTGATTATATAGATATGCTAGAAACTGAAGACATAGCTAAATATATAGCCAGTATAGATAAAAACATACTGTATACTATCTTGCCTTATTTTAAATCTGGCGACAACCCTTGGCGTCATCCTACGCCAGAAGAAATGCAAGCTGCTGAAAAAATATCTAAACAATATTTAAACCGCGTGCATAGCTTCATAGGAAATGAAAAAATGGAATGTGAGGTTGTTAAAGTCTATTAATGAATATTTACCACATATATTACACTCCGGAAGCTAAAGAAGTTTCTTTGATGTTTTGGGGTTGTAATATTTTTTGTAAAGGCTGCTATTGTAAGCGCCGCATATACAGCCCTATGTTAAAAGACTTTTTAGCTGCTCATTTACATAATAATGAAGAATGGGCTGAACCACCCACTACTTTCATGAATAAAGAACAACTTATTAAGGCTCTGGATGAACTAGATATTGAGACTATATTTTATGAGGGCCAGGAAGCTTCTATAGATTCTGATTTTAGTGAAATAACCCGCTTTATCAAAGAAAGATACAATCCCCACGCCACTGTGTTGACCAATCTTTACCGCAAACCAGATCTTACATATATAGATAGGGTGGCTTTTGGCATTAAAGCTATAAGCCCGCAATTACATATGGATTATACTGGCGTATCCAATGAGCAAATATTAAACAATTTCCAAGAAATCTACCGCAGCGGAAAAGAAGTAGTAGTAGAGTCTGTTTTTATTCCTGATTATATAGACATGTCAGAAACGGAAAATATAGTTAAATACATAGCTAGTATAGACAAAAATATACCATATGTTATACTGCCATACTTCCAAGCCGGTGGCAACCCATGGCGTCGTCCCGAAGTGTGGGAAATAGAGAGAGCTGGTGAGGAAATAGCCAAGAAAAACTTAAACCGTGTATTTTATTTTACAGGAGAAGAAAAAATACTTCGCGAAGTGATCAGTGTTTTTCCCGATGAACGGCTTATTATTCCTGACAAGATGTCCCTTCTTAATAAGATCAATAATGATAACCTCAAGAACACGTAAGTACTTTAAATAAAATTATTACCAAGTTTTAGGCAACATATAGCCAACATCCACTACTGTAACTATAGTATGTTCATCGTTATGATAATTGCTGCTGAGTTTAGTACGTAAACGACGTATATATACTTTAAGAGCAGCATGAGCGCCCTCATATTCATCATTCCACACAACATGAGACATCTGACTATAGGTCACAACTTGACCGGCATTTCTTAAAAGACACTGCAGCACTAAACTTTCTGTAGGGGTAAGACTTATTACTTTGCCGTTGAAAAACACCTTGCGAGTAGCAATATCAAGTTCAAAAGGACCTTGTTTATAGCATGTTAGATTAATTTCATTTTTGCGCAAATTAGCTTTGATGCGTGCCAATAGTTCCATTTGTTTAAATGGTTTTACAATATAGTCATTAGCACCTAACTCCAAACCGAAAACAATATCCTGCTCTTCACTACAGGCAGTAAGAATAATCACCGGTACGTCAGAAAACCGCCTTATACTTTTTAAAACTTCAAAACCATTTATATCAGGCAAACCTAAATCTAAAATTACTGCATCAGGATTTTCTTTTTCTGCTAAGGCTATACCTTCTTTACCAAGGCCACAAGAAATAATGTGTGCTGCGTCCCATCCTACACGAAATGCGATATCAACACAGTCTACTATTTCAGTATCATCTTCAATTATTAATACTTTCATTTTGATCATTCCCTTCAGTATATTTTATAGGTATATAAAAAATAAACACGTTACGCTTACGCGCCTCCATCCACATATCTCCATCGTGTAAACGAATAAACTGACGCGCCAAAGTCAATCCAATACCTAGACCATTAAAACGACCACGTTCATCTTTGCGCTGATAATATCGTTCAAAAATACGCTCTCGTTCTTCTTTTTTGATTATTGGACCACTATTCTCTACCTCTACATAAAGACGACTTTCTTTAATATAAGATCTCATTAATATTTCTCCGCCTTTGGGAGTAAACTTGTGAGCATTGGCAAGCATATTTTGTACCACTTGACACAATCTATCTTCATCTGCATAAATCATAGGCAATTTTTGTGGTTCATACACAAAGGTGGTGCCGTTGCGTTTAGAATTAAATGAGCTAAGATAAGCTATTTCATCCAACATCTTGCTAAAGTTAATATTTTGCATACACAAGTGCAAAGCACTAATGTCACTACGTGCGAAATCAAAAAGCTCATCTACTTTGGTCGATAGTTTGACGGCACTTTTGTATATATTGCGCATAGAATCAGAGAAAATTTCATCACCAGAATGCTCCATCATCATTTCAGAAGTAGCTACAATAGGTGTAAGCGGAGTCTTTAGTTCATGTACTAAAGCATGGTTAAACTCAATGCGTTGGCGCATATCCTTTTCTAACTCACTATATAACTGACACTTGCGGTTGTAAAGATCGGCTATTTTTTGTTCCATCTGCACGTGATATTGCATCTTTTGGTGTAATTTTTCGGTTTGCTGATTGAGCTGCTGCTGAAAGCTATTGTGTTGTTTAATCATAATTTTAGAGCGTAAAATAATTATGCTATAAATTAACAAGATAACAGCCATAGCTAGTAGTATATAAAACCATACAGTTTGGTAAAATGGCGCATCTATAGTTATAGACAGTGTGGTTCTATCTAAAATATCACCGTCATCACTTAAAACCAATATTTTAAACTCGTATTGACCGGCATTTATATGGCTATAGGCTATTAAATGGCTATTGTTGAGATCACGCCAATCTTCATCAACACCAATTAGTTGATAGCGTACATGTTTATGCAGCGTTTCATAATCTAAGTCACCGAGATAAATAGTGAAATTATTTTGATTATACTGCAGATGTATTTTATCTGCTTCTATAATAGACATATCCCTTATATCTTGAATACAATGAGTAACTAATACCTTTTCCAAATTGGACTTGTTAATAAAATGAGTAAGATTATTAAAAGTTGGAATTAATGTATCGCCGTATTCATCCTCTATAATACAAATAGCCGAGTCTTGCCAAAGACTATCATCTATGTTTATATATTCACAAAAAGGCATTGTCTGTTGTGAAGCAGCTACTAAGTTCTGGGAAACAGGCCAAAAGGCTAATAACAGAGTTGCCGTTAACAATGTTACAAATACTTTTCTCATCTTTGTACTCATATTAATGAACGGATATACATTGTAATACTGGCGTTAAATATTTATACATATATAGTAGATATTGCCTATACTTTCTTGTTTAAGATTGTACTCCAAATTATATGTAAATAAAAGAGTAATTAGAAAATGGAAATTTTCTTTAATACTTAAGCCGGTAAATGTTTGTACTCAAACATTTACCGGCTTATCGGCTTATATATCTTTTGATAAAATTTATCTCTCTATGCCATCTCTGGGCAGTAATCCTAGATCTTTATGATAATGTTTTATGCATTGCATATTAGTCACTAAATCAGCGTTATTCATAACATTTTCACTAGCATAGCGACCGGTCAGTGCTAATTCTACATTGTTTGCTCTGGCATCAGCCATTAAGCCAAGTATTTGCTCCTCAGTAAGAATCTTATGTTTTAAAGCTACAAATATCTCATCTAAAATCACTAAATTATATTTACTGCTTTTAATAGCATTTATAGCTTTATCCAAACCAATTTGAGCATTTACTGTATCATTATTATTCAGGCCGCGTGGCCAAATGCAGCCCTCACCTGTGCCATAAAGCTCAATGTCTATATCTAAAGATAAGCTTTTCATTAGCCTAATCTCCGCATATTCTATATCTTTAATAAACTGACCTATATAAACTTTATGACCAGCGCCTAATGCACGCACGGCTAAACCCATAGCAGCAGTAGTTTTACCTTTGCCATCACCCGTATATATATGTATTAAGTTGCTTACCATAACGCCCCCCCTTAGCATATTACCTATAGACTTATATAGTCCTACGACAACAGTATAACATACATAAAAATAAAGTTAAATAGTATAAAAACAAATTTATATGATTTATATGCTCTCATCAAGAGAAAATATGCCGAATTTTATATGGGAGTTTAGGTTATATAAAGACTCCCTTACCGTAAACATGCATTACGTATTTTAAATCATGCAAAACGACCGTGGTCTTGGCTTTAGAACTACACTCTTCGTTTGATAACTATTTCCATACAGAGTCATTTTACTGCTTTAAACTAACCTGTTTATTTTTTATATTTATAACTGTATTTTAACTGAAGTTACAGTACTATTTTAATTGTGAAAAAGTCTTGACAATAGGTGCA
>WRFJ01000078.1 GCA_009778865.1 Chloroflexota bacterium
GCTCCATTACCTGTTCATAATAACTGTCACTGGTGGTGATAAATACGCTTTGCGCCAAGGGGTCATGCTCAGCTTGCGCCAGTATTTCAGAAGCCACCAAAACAGCATCGGCTGTCTGGTCAGCTATAATCATAGCTTCAGATGGTCCCTGCAGGCCGTCTATATTGACGGCACCGTAGACTGCTTTTTTAGCTAAAGTAACATATATATTGCCGGGACCGCATATAACATCAGCTTTGGGTAAGCTTTCAGTACCAAAAGCAACAGCAGCAATGCCTTGAGCACCACCTACCGCAAACACTCTGTCTACACCGGCTATAGAAGCTGCTGCCAGCGTCACCGCTGTCACGCCGCCGTTATCTGACGGCGGAGTAAGCAATATTACTTCCTTAACACCGGCTACTCTAGCCAGAGTAGCTGTCATTAGTACTGAGGAAGGATAAAAAGCACGTCCGCCGGGGGCGTAAACTGCTGCTACATCCACGGGCAGTAATTTCTGAACACCGCCCATATCTTGAATAGCTTTTTTGAGACCTGCTAATTGCTTTTGGTGATATTTTTTAATGCGCTCATAAGCTTTTTGCATAGCCTTAAGCAGATCGTTATCCACCTGTTTAAAAGCTTGTTTAATTTGCTGTTTACTTACCTCTAAAGATTTTAAAGACACTTTATCAAAGAGTAAAGTATATTCCTTAACAGCCTTGTCGCCGCGCGCCTTAACATCAAAAACAATCTCTCTTACGGCCTGCTCTTTAACAGCCACTTCGGGAGTAAAAAAATAATCCTGTTTGCGACGATTAAGTTTTTCTTTTAAAGAGGTAAAACCATTAATTTTGTTTATATTCATTTTCTTTCTCTAAAGCTATTTTTAGTCTGCCTACTATATCGTCTATCATAGCCTTTTTATCGGGACTTTTAAGGCTGGCTTCATTAGCGATAATACAAGCCGTAGACTCAAAAATAGTCTCAATAATCTTTAGATTATTACGTTTAATAGTACCGCCGGTTTCGGTGTTTTCTACCATAACATCAGCATCATCTGGTAAAAAGGCCTCGGTAGCACCCCAAGTGGGAATAATACGATAGTTGCCAAAACGCATACGGCTAGCATAATCATCGGCTACTGCCGTATACTCACTGCAAATACGCACGCCTTTATTCCGGAAATAAGCAGCCAGTTCTTCGGAAGTTTCGACCGGCACATCATTATGCACAGCAGCCACTATGCGCACCCAGCCGTATTTTAAGTCTAAGAGCTCTCTTACCGGACTGTTGGGAAAGTTTAATTTATGAGCAATCAGCCAGTCGCGTCCGGTAATAGCAATATCAAAACTGCCGTTAGCCACCTGAAAGGTCATATCTTGAGGGCGGATGAGTTTAAATAAAGTATTATTATAAACTGGACTGCTCGGCCTTCTTTCGCCGACCGCCGGATAATTGATCATTTCAATGCCGGCAGCGTCAAAAATCCTTTTAACATGCGGTTGCTGGTGGCCATCCGGCAAAGCCATTTTCAACTCACCGCCCTTCTCTTCCCAGACACGGCCTTGCACTGACACAACAGGCTTATCCAAAGTCTTTTCTTCAACAGCCATATCTTTGGCCGCTTTTAAAAGCGGCTGCAAGAGTGCACTTAAATCTTTGCCCTGCAAAGATTTTTTATTGATTATTAAACAGGCATGATACTCCAGCACTGTGAAAACCGGCAGTAAACCCAATTCGGCTAAAGCCTGTGAGTTTTTGGCGGGAATAACAGCCAATTCAGCATTTTCCGGCGGGTAGGCATCGGCTGAACCCCACAAGGGATAAATGGAGAATAGTTTAAGACGCAACCGTTCGGCTACACCCTCGGCTAAAGATGGATATTCACTGGCAATGCGAAAATTGCCGATAAAAGCCTGCAGATCTTCCTCATTTTTAAAGCCGCTTTTAGCAGAAGCAGCAGCATATAAAGTACCGTAACCATAAGCAAAATCAGCTGCTTTAACAATATCACAATTAGGATGGCGAGTTAGATATTCGTTAACCCAGTCCAAACCGCACACGCCCATATCGTAATTACCGGCAGCTACCTGCACAGCAATATCTTTTTCATGAAACATCTTGCCGGTAAATTCGGGGTAAGAACTAGACTGCATGGCATATAAGCGGGCTTCTTTAGTATAACCATCCATGCCCCAACCAGC
This sequence comes from Chloroflexota bacterium, assembly GCA_009778865.1. Classification (GTDB taxonomy): domain Bacteria; phylum Chloroflexota; class Dehalococcoidia; order Dehalococcoidales; family WRFJ01; genus WRFJ01. The sequence continues at coordinate 2,187 of WRFJ01000078.1, forward strand.
ACCGTTTAAAAGAGCTGCTGTCTTTTCCAGCAACCGCCCTTTAGGTAAAGCTGCTTTAAGATTGTTCATACTTGCCCGCCAAGATCTCTATTACCTCTTCAACGCACACTGCAGTAGTCTGTTCAAGGCTACCGCTGTCAACAATGGTGAACACGCCATCATCGCCGCAGCATACGCAATGATCATAGCCGCTACGACAAGAACAGCAACACTCATAATCGCCGGCAGTGCAACATTCGTCTTCATCTCCGATAACAGCGTTAAAACCATCTTCGCGCAGTTGCGCTGCTATATCAAAACAGTCTTTAGCCGCTAAAGCGTTAACATTAACCAGCACAGTAGGTGCAGCCGTAGCCGCTATTTCTTCACTATCAACATAACCCATTAAGTAATCCACATACAAAGCAAAGCCAGCCGCCGGCGTATTGTCACCACCTAGCGTGGGAATCAGTTTGTCGTAGCGACCTCCGCCGCCTACGTTTTGGCCGGCAACATATACTCTAAACATCATACCGGTATAGTATTCAAAACCTTTGCCTATGGTAAAATCCACTTCATAATTTACGCCGATAGCTGACAGTATATCGCACAGATTGGCCAGATCTTTAACTTCATCGGCATTGCCTAGATCTTGCCCTAAAGCAGCCACAAGGTTTTTAACATAAGCTGACGAAGAACCACCTACCGACAGTAAAGTCTGCAGTTTCTTATAGGCTTGTCCGTCATTGATGATAGTCTGAATAATGTCTTTCTTATCATTTAAAATAGCATTAAAAACGTCCTCGCGTTCTTTTGGGCTAAGACCCATTTCTTCCAGCGAACGGCGTATAAGACCGGCATGGGACAGCTTTATTTGGACATCTTCTCTGCCTAAGCGTTGTAATACATCTGCGGCCATGTTGATAAGTTCGCTGTCAGCCACTACACCACCTTTGCCGATAAGCTCGGCTCCGAATTGCAGGCGTTCGCGGTTCTTGTTTTCGTTAACATCAAATACATATATGGGAGTACTATAGATAAAACGAGCTACACCTTCACTGTACTCATTGATATAATGACGTACAGCCGGTATAGTAGAATCAGGACGCATGACCACCCGCGAACCAGTCCAACCGTCCCAATCCAAAAAAGAATAGGCGCGGCGCAACATGCCGGGCGTAAGAGTGCCGGCCTGAGTAAACAAATGTAAATATTCTAAAGCCGGCGTACGTATTTCTTCATAACCCCATTCTTCACCGCATAAACGAAAAATATCTTCTACGCAGCGAAAACGGGTCATATCATTACCGGTCAAATCGTTAAAGCCTTTACACTTGTTAAGTTCCATCAGTATCTCCCCGTTTTATATAAGTTTAATCGTTTTAATTATATCAATTCCAAACATTACTTCAAAACATAGCTGTTGTTCTGCAGGTTAATTTAAGCAGACATCACCATTACTAACGGTATGCATATTTCCAGTGTTATCTTTGAGCAAGAGTTGCCCCTGAATATTAACATCTACAGCTAAACCATGAATATAATTGCCATCATCTAAGCATACGTACACATAATTGCCTAGAAAAGATAAATGTGATTTCCATAACTTGAAAATACTATCGGCATCTTCATTTATGTAAAGTTCATTAAATTCTTGTAGAAAAACAGCTGTTACTTCGTTTAAATCCAGCACTTGGCCTAATATGCCGCTCATAGATATAGCGTTATCGGCTAAAGACTGGTGTTCTTTGACATTGAAGTTGACATTTAAACCTACACCGCAAATGGCTGTGGTATACCCATTTTGGCTATACCCTTCAATAAGTGTGCCGCATATTTTTTTAGCACCTACCAGCACATCATTGGGCCACTTAAAAGTGGCCTTGATACCGTACTTTTGCAGCATCTTTTGTACAGCTAAAGCACACACCGCAAACAATAAAGGCATTTGCTCTTTACTTGGTTTAAGTATCAGTGAAATATATATATTACCTGGCGGGCTAAACCATACTCTCTCAAAACGGCCATGTCCGGCACTCTGCTTAGAGGCTAATACTACGGTGCCCTCAATAGCCCCCGCAAAGGCCAAAGAACGAGCATACTGCATAGTTGACGACACTTCGTCATAAATATAAATTTGCTGCCCTATTATAATGTCCGGTATCCTTTGTTTGATCTTATTGGCATCGTATACGTTCATACGGTCAATATAACACAAAAAAACTCTTTTTAAAATGTTTTATCAGTCTTTAAGTCTTGACAATAACCTAAACTTAAAATGATAATAAACTTGCCAAAATATAACATACAAAATAAATAATAATGGCGGCGGTAAATTCTACCGCTACGAAATGAGAAAAATGGTTAAAAATATTAAAGAACGAGATGCCGAAGCTATTATAGAAATTCCCAAGGGGCATCGCAATAAATACGAAATAGACATAGAGACCGGTAAAATACGCCTAGACCGAGTGCTTTATTCTTCAATACACTACCCTTCCGATTATGGTTTCATCAGCAATACTTTGGCCGAAGACGGAGATGCTCTGGATGTTATCGTGATGATGGAAGAGCCCACTTTCCCCGGCTGCCACATAGATATCCGTATTATCGGCGTTTTAGTGATGAAAGACGAAAAAGGTCTAGACGAAAAAGTTTTGGCAGTACCAATAGCTGACCCACGCTATAAAGATGTACACGATATCACTGATGTGCGCCGGCATCATCTAGTGGAAATAGAGCATTTCTTCCAGACTTACAAAGAACTAGAAGATAAATCAAGCACAGTAATTGGTTGGCAAGATGCCGAAGCAGCTAAAGAACTGCATCAAAAATACAGCCTGCTGGGATAAACCCAGTAAACGATA
>WRFJ01000079.1 GCA_009778865.1 Chloroflexota bacterium
CGCCGGGCTTTTGTTTGGACAGCAGGCCACCAACAGAATTTAAAGCCAAAACTTGAGTAGCTCCAGCCTTTTTTAAGGCATAGATATTGGCGCGGTAGTTTATTGCGTGCGGCGGAGTATTATGATCTAAACCATGGCGGCTAAGAAAAATAAATTCTTTATCGTTATACTTACCCAACCAATATTTAGCCGGACCATAGGGTGTCTCTATAATACATTCTGTAGTATCTTTTAAAAGTGGCCAGTCGTAAAAACCGGTGCCGCCGATAAGCGCTAGCATAGATGCACCTTTCAATTTGTATTTAGCTCAAAGCTAGAGAACATTTTGATTGTAGCTTAATTAACTAGGCGTGTAAATAAAAATATAACATAATGCTATAATAAGAAACTATGGTCTTTATCTTTGGTGCTAACGAAGAATATGATAAATTGGGTTATGTGCTTTTAGATTGCAAAAGATGCGGTCATAACACACTTTTCTCAGTGCATCAAAGTCGCGCTCGTTTGACTGTATTTTTTGTACCCACCTTTAGTTTTATGCAGAAACACTTTTTAAGATGTGAAACCTGCGGTTTGGCGTTTGAGCTTAAAAAAGGCCAATTAAAAGATTATGTGGCAACCAATATTATTAACGAACATCAGGCTTGCATTTTTATGGATGCCGAAAGGAAAAAACATAAAGAAAACGAAAGACATCACATTATTGCCGAGTATGAAAAATTTAGGCAGCAAAAAATGGCCGAGGCTGTACCAGTGGAAGAAACTGAATATATAGATGTTTTTCTAGCTTGTCCTAAATGCCGCGGTCAAATAAAAAGTGAAATGAAGTTTTGCCCGCACTGTGGTAAAAAATTAAACAATAATAGACGATAGTATACACATTAAGTCTTTAATAGCGTAACATTAGTATATGATTTCAAAGACTTAATCTGGAGAAAATGATAATTTATGAACTGTCGCGGCTTTAAAATAGAAAAAGCTTTATATGAAGATCTACCGCAGATTTTAGCTTTACAATATTTAACATATAGAATTTATGCTACACTTGATTTTGTTATCCAGCCGCTTAAGCAGACATTAGCCGAGTTACAGGAAGAATATGCTTTGGGTATGGTGCTTAAAGCAGTAAATGAAGATGGGCAGATTATCGGTTCAATACGCAGTCGCTTGCAAGGCGACCATACATATCTAGGTAAGTTAATGGTACATCCAGATTATGAAAACAGAGGTTTAGGCAAAGCTTTAGTAAAAACTGCCGAAAATATGACGGGCAATAAGGTATATGAGCTTTTTACCGATGCCTATAATCCCAAACTTATCGGTTTATATCAAAAACTCGGATATAGGATTATAAAAGAAGAAGTAGTTAATCAATATCTGACCATTGCTGTTTTACGCAAGGAAATAAAATAACGCTCCGACCATTCTTGCTGTTTAAACATTATTCATCGCTTAATTACTAAGCGGTGAATTTTTATAATTTAACATAAATATATTTTATAAACAAAATATACATAAAAATACGATTATATATTTTACATAATATTTTTAATCAATTATTTTTATTGCAATTGCCATGGAATTGGAATATTATTTATGCATCAAATACGAAAGGTCTATGTCTATGACTGAATTTTGGCAGAAAGAAATAGAAACTATGCCCAGGGCCGAGCTTGAAAAGTTTCAACTGATACGTCTTAAAGAAACTATCAAACAAGCCATGAAAAGCCCGTACTACGGCAAGCTATATAAAGAAAAGGGCATAGACCCCGATAGTTTGGCCGATATTAATGACATACGTAAACTACCGTTTACTGAAAAGCAGGATCTGCGTAATGAATATCCGTTTGGCTTTCTATCGGTTCCACAGCAGCAAATTATACGTTTGCACAGTACCAGCGGCACCACCGGCAACCCCATAGTGGTCTTTCACACCAAACACGATTTGGATTCGTGGGCTAACTTGATGGCCCGCTCGCTTTTTTCCGCTGGGGCCAGAGACACCGATGTTTTCCAAAATATTTGTGGTTATGGCCTGTTTACTGGTGGATTGGGTTTGCAGTACGGCATCGAACGTTTAGGTGCTCTTTCTATTCCGGCCGGTGCCGGCAACACCACACGTCAGGTAAAACTGATGAAAGATTTCGGTACTACTGCCGTACATGCTATACCCAGCTATCTAAGCCGCTTGTATGAAGGTATAATAGCCGAAGGAATTGATCCTAAAAAAGATCTGAAACTGCGTTTTGCCGCTATAGGAGCTGAGCCGCATACCGAAGAGCAGCGTGCACGTATAGAAGAGCTTTTTGGTATTAAAGCTTACAATTCTTATGGTTTAACCGAAATGAACGGACCTGGTGTGGCATTTGAGTGCACCGAACAAACAGGCATGCATATTTGGGAAGATTGTTATGTGGCCGAGATTATTGATCCCATGACTTTGGAACCAGTACCCGACGGACAAGAGGGTGAATTGGTGCTTACTACTTTAGACCGCCATGCCGTGCCTATTATCCGCTACAGAACACGTGATATTACCTGTTTTATAGAAGCTCCCTGTAAATGTGGTCGTACTCATAAAAAAATAGCTCGTATTACCGGCAGAAGCGACGATATGTTTATCATTCGCGGTTGTAATGTCTATCCTATGCAGATAGAGGCTATTTTGATGAAAATGCCGCAACTGGCCAGCAATTACCTTATCACTTTAGATACTAACGAAAATAACGATTTTATACAGGTAGAAGCAGAAATAAAGTCCGATACTTTTACCGGTGATATTGAGGCTTTAGATAAACTTTCCAAATTCGTAACCCGCGAAATTGCCGATGAAATTTTGGTGACCCCTATAGTCAAACTGGTGGGTCAGGGCACGCTTCCGCAAAGTGAAGGCAAAGCTGTGCGTGTCAAAGATTTGCGTACTATCTGCAAGAATGAAAGTTATAAGTAGAGGAGATAAAAATACAAAATGGCTTATCAAGTTTCGGTATTTGTGGAAAACAAGGTAGGCGCTTTAGAAGCAGTGACCTCTACTTTGCGGGAAGAAAACGTCAATATGCGCACAATGAACTTAACTCATACTGCTTCTGGCTGGGGTATTTTAAATTTTGTGGCCAACGACCCGGGCTTGGCTTTTAAGGTACTGCAGCAGCGCGGTATTCCGGTAGTTTTGCGTAAGATAGTAGCCTTGGAAATGGACGACAAAGCCGGCGGCTTATATGATATTTTGCGTAAGGTCAAAAAAGCCGGCGTCAACTTTACTACAGCTTACGCTCATGTAGTAGAAGAAGGGGCTTTAGCATTCTTTGTCATAGATGTGGAAGATATGCCTCAAGCCGAAGAACTTTTACAAAAAGCCGGCATTAGGGTCCTGCCGGACAGCATAGTCTACGGGCACAAAAAATAATCAAGAAAATAAATTGAAAGGGTAAAAAATGCATCTCAAACGAAGCGACTTTATTTGCATAGGCGTAGTGCTGGCGGTCATCGCCGCTTTTGTACTAATGGCACCTTTGCGCGATTTTTACAATGATTTCAATGGCGATTTTCCTTTTATTATGGGTTTTATTAAATTTGGGCTACTAGCTACATTTGGTGAAATGCTGGCTTTGCGCATTCGCCAAGGTACTTACACCAAGCCTGGTTTTGGCATTCTTATCCGCATGATCATTTGGGGCTTTTTAGGTATGACCATTGTGGCTGCTATGATGATTTTTAAGACTGGCGTACCGGTTATGTTGACGGCCATGGGTTTTGATAGCGCCATCCCCGTATTTGCCGATAGTCTTTCTTGGGGCAAAGCGTGCGTAGCTTTTGCTGTATCGGTTACCATGAATATAATTTATGCCCCGGTTATGATGTCTTTCCATAAGATTACCGATATGCACATTGCCGACACTGGCGGCACTGTTAAAGGCTTTTTCGCTAATCGTTTACATTTTGGTGAAGTTACTCAGCGTATTAACTGGGTTAATCAATGGAACTTTGTTTTCCTCAAGACCATTCCTCTCTTCTGGTTCCCCATGCACACTATCACCTTTATTTTGCCGGCCAATTTACAGGTACTCTTTGCCGCTCTGTTGTCGATAGCTTTAGGCGTCATCTTAGCTATTGCCTCAATGAAAGGTAAAGAAAACAAACCGCAGCAACCACAAGTTGCTGAGCAAGCTAAAGCTTAACTAAGTAAATAGTTTTATTAAAAAACAGGGGGCTAGTTGATGCCCCCTGTTTTTTTAAGGTATGCTTGATATGGACAATTACTATAGGATAAAAATCATAAATTATTAATGTCATAGATTTTTTAATAGTGTAGTAATAAACTATAAAACGGGTTATCTCTCAGTCTAATTCTTTATAACATTAGAGTTATTATCTTTACTTATATTCATAATTGTTTAAAGCACATTATTGATGTCAAATATCGATATGCCATTGGCAGCTTCATATTATAAAATTATTTTATAAATAACAATTTATTTTTAATTATAAATTTAAAAATAAAAATAAATTGATAAATAACAAATAAAATGGTATTATACTGACAGGGTTAATAAAGTCCTATAAACTATTAAATGGAGGGAATTATGTGGCGTATTATTGTAGGTATTTTGGCAATCTTGGCAGCTATATGGTTAGGTTGGGCTGCAATAGCCGAGTATGTGGGCTGGATAGGCAGCGAAGAACCACAAAGCTGGTGGATACACGTCGCTATGGACGTACCGGCCGTTATTTCTTTACTGTCCGGCGTATATCTAATACTATTGGGCATACGCAAAGAAGCCTAGTAACTTCATTAGTAACTTTTCCACTTTAAGCAATATAAAATCCGCTAAAATATATTGAAAGAGCGGATTTTATATTATAGTCGTATTACTTATATAAACAATACGATAGGCGGAAAGTTATTTTAGATATTGTATA
>WRFJ01000080.1 GCA_009778865.1 Chloroflexota bacterium
CCGGATGGGGTTTGCCGGGTAGGTCGGGGCATTTACCCGTAAATTCGGGGCAAACGTAGGTGGGTTTTTCCGGCGGGGTGGGTTCGTCCACAGGGGTGGGCGGGGTGGGCGGAGTGGGCTCATCGGGCTTTTCTATAAAATCTCCGACTAGTATATGGAAATTAGTACCCGCATCTTGGCTATTCATACCGGTAGATACCGTAACTGTTCCATCCTTATTAATTGTGACCCCGGTACCACCGGTAATCGTTCCATCAGAATTAATTATGATACGCCTGTAATAAATCTGATTATTTTGACCACCAACTTTGAAAGCAATATCCAGATAGCCCGCTTTGGTGGTACCATCAAACGTGAGAACTATATTTTGACTGTTAAAACTCTTTACAGTAACTCCTTGAGGAAGTGGAGGATGAAAGGATGACCCACCACCTTGGTAAGTGTAGTCATCAATAGCGTTAATACTGGCTGGGGTTTTGCCGATGTTAGCTTGATACGCATCATATGCCGCTTTCAGCACTAAATATTTCGCATATGCCGTATCATAGTCTCCCTGAGCCGTTACATATGCGTCGTAAGCTGCTTTTTGAGTCGCATAGTCAGCCATAGCTAGTTCGTATGTCTTCATCGCCGCTCTATAGGTATCCAAATTATCCTTGGCTTCCTGCAAATACTGCGCCCAAGCTGCCAAGTATTCTTGTACGTCTGTCTTATATTGAGCTAAGGCATCCTGGTATTTGGCCCATGCATCATGCTGTGCAGCCGTATTCAAATCATCTACCAAGCCGTTGATCTGTTCCACCAGGCCTTCTATCTCATCCTGGAGAGTGCCTAAAGCGCCGTAAAGGTCGTTGATGTTGGCCTGCCTGCCTATGGCGTTAGTATAGATTTTATCGAATGTATCATAAGCCGCTTTCACATCATCGTAAGAAACAGTAGGATTTTCGCTTTGGTAATCGGCTGCCACGGCTTTATAGTCCGCTAAGGCGTTGTTGGAAGCCTGCACCAGCTCGTTGTACTTATTAATCGCGGTGGTATAGCGAGCTTCCAAAGTGGTGAGCCGATCTACTTTGCCGTTAAATTCGTCGATCAGGGCATCCAAATCCGGGTCGGTACCGGCGGGTGCGGGTGCGCCCAAGGCCTTGAGGGGTGCACTCAGCGCTTGAATAGCGGGCGTTCCAGCAAGGGGAACATCCGGATCATCAATGTTGACGCCATCACCCGGGTTGGTGGTATCACCGGGGTTGCCGAGATCACCAGGGTTGGTGGTATCACCGGGGTTGCCCAGGTCACTGCTACCACCGCCGTTATCGATGGTAACATCTTGTTGGGTAGTGGTTCCGTCCGAATCAGTGCCACCAGATGTATCGGAGGCAAATACGGCGGAGGATAAGATCAATACCGACAACAGAACTAAAACTGCTAATAATAATGCTTTCTTCGTCATTGTAATTCTCCTTTCAATTATTAGAAAATATTATGATGTCAACTTATCATTATGACCACAATCATAAGTGAATCGGGGGAACCCTTTCTTGATAACCTCGCTTATCACCAACCTTCCATTTTCTGGACTTGCAATTTTCAAAGAGCTGTGAATTCTTAAATTTGGAATGGGTTATGTTGGCATTATATTATAGACATTTTCCGGTGTCAATGTGTCAAATGTGTTAAATTTAGGTATTTTTATAATTTATCCAAAAAAAGTGTAACCAAAATGTTATTTGTTTACAATTATGTTAAATTTATAATGATTATGCAAATATTATATTACAGGCCTTTTGAGTTGTCAATGTATCAAATGTGTTGAATTTATGTATATTTACAAATTTTTTATAAAAAGTGTAACTAAAATATTATTTTTTACAATTTTTTTTTGCAACAGTACCTTATGTGAAGAAAATACCAGCTAAAATAGCTGATAGTTGATTAGCGGTTAAGCAAGAATTTTTCGAGAGAAGATGAAAACAAACCAGCCTGGGGACTGTTTGCACAAAATATGGATGAATTAAAACAGTAATGAATAATAGTGTCCCAAATAGATCAATATTAACCATAGTCTAATTTATTTGTGTAATGAAAAACAACTCTTGTAATTAATCCAAAAAACCATAAAGCAAAAAGAATCAAAAAAGCTTGGCTAATTGAGCTTTTTTGTTTTTTATAAAAAATATGGAAACAAAAGTATTAATAGTCACATTGCGAGTGAATTAAATGTAAAAAATTAATCAAGTGTAGTTGCCTGTCCAATTTTGCTGCCCTATACTGGAAGAAAGAGCAATTTTAAAGGGGGATTTAGAAATGAAGTTTAGAGATTTATTTAAAGGCATCGCGGATAAACCAACACCAGAAAAAATGACAATACCAGAAGAAAACCAAAAACAGATGCTGGAGTTTTTTATGCGGACTTCCATACCCAGAAGAAAAGCAAAAATGACAGCTCAGAAAACAGAAAGGGGTGATGAAAAATTAAAACAGGAATTTACCTCAGGGTATCAACCGAAGAGCAAGCCAAAGAGGGTTTTTCTATTCGGGCACAACAGGACAAGCTAATCAGTTATATCGAGATTAAGGGATGGGAGCTATATGACATCTATATAGACGATGGCATAAGCGGTAAAAATATCACGGACAGACCAGAGATAAACCGGCTTATTGGTGATGTAACAAAGGGCCATGTTGAAAATGTGCTTGTCTTTAAAATAGACAGGCTAACCAGAAGCACTAAAGACCTTATCACCTTAATGGAATTATTTAATGACAAAGGCTGTGCGTTCAATTCATTAACGGAAAGCATTGATACACATACCGCATCGGGAAGGATGTTTATCAAGATTATTGGCATCTTCGCCGAATTCGAGCGTGAAAACATTATAGAGCGTGTGACTGTCGCTTTAGACAAAAAAGCCAGAGAGGGCTATATACATTCTGGTTATGGTCTTGTTCCATACGGCTACAACCGGGAAATCGGGAATAGAGAAATAACCATTGATGAAGAAGAAAGCCGCATTGTAAAAGAAATCTTTGCCATGTACTTAAATCAGCACAAGAGCTTTAACGCCATAGCTACTGAACTCAATCTGCGAAATGTCCAATCAAGTAAAAACCGTGGTTGGAGCTGCATTGCTGTCAAATACATTTTAGGAAACCCTCTTTACATTGGCAAAGTAAGACATGCCCTATTTGATACAAGCCGTTATTTTGAAGTCGATGGTAAGCATGAGGGAATTATCCCCGAAAAAACCTTTCTTGAAGTCCAAAGCAAAATGGCCAAAATGCAAAAAATCATTAAGAAAAGACCAAGGGAAGAAAATTACTTTTGTGGCACCCTTAGATGTGCAGTTTGCGGTAGTAAGATGACAACGCACGGGCAATATAGAAACCTAAACGAGCAAGAAGTTTATTATGGTAGCTATATGTGCCTTGGCAGAAATAATAAAAGTTGCAGCACCGGCACTTTTGGTCACAACAAGGTTGAACTTGCCTTTCGGGAATACATAGAAAGCTATGCAGATTTTACAGTCCAGCCTGATTTGGATGCACAAGCTGATGAATTAAAGACAGACACAGGGGTTGCCAAAGCTGAATATGAAAAATCACTTTCTAAATTGCTTCAAAAAGAAAAAGACGTCATGAGGCTTTATATCGGTGAAAAAATTGATTTTGAGGAATACGGCACTATGCTAGAAATTATTCGTAATGAGAAAAAAGCATATGCCTTGAAGATAACAGAACTGGAAAATATAGAGCAAAAAGATACCGAGTTTAAGAAAGAAGATATCATCATGAACTTTAAGGAAAATTGGGACGAGCTTACTAACCTCGAACGCATGCAATTTTTGCAAACATATATAGAGGCTATCTATGTGCTTAGAGAGACGGACACCAGAGAGATAAAAATAAAACGATTGGAGTTTCATAAAAATTAGCCTCTACAAATATGTCTTTCCAGCTTGTCATTGCCTGTTCCGATGACAAAAGACATCCTATTTTGAAAAGCTAAAAGCCGAAAAGCCCTGCATTACGCACTCTCGCACTCGTAATAGGGGGGTGTCGGCTAGCAAAAATTACCCGACACCCCCCTATTACATCGTTGATACTACTTATACTACTTGCGAGAGTGCGTAAATAAAAAAATAATATAAATAAATAAAAGATAAGAGAAGAAGAGATGATGAGATAGAGGTGGGGGTAAAAAGATGATAGAGATAACGACCAGGGACTATGAAATATTAAGGCTAGTGTTCAGGTTTAGATTCTGCTTGGGAAGGCACATCAGAACTCTAGGGAATTTCTCCGGGCTTCGTGCGGCTGACCGAAGGCTCAAAGTATTGGTTGAGTCTGGTTATTTAATGCGGAAGAAATATTTATATGGCATCCCTTACCTTTATACTTTGACCCATAAAGGGCGTGTGCTCTTAGGAGTAAATAAAAGAGCGGACACTATACGACTTGAACGGATTACCCACGACATTTATGTTTTGGAAGCGGTCATTTTCTTTGTGAAAAAATTCGGTGTTTCATTACAGGATATAAGAAGTGAAAAGGAACTGCATATTCAGGACGGCTTCGGAGATCGGAAGCACCACCCGGATTTTGTGGCGGCATTAGATGGTACCACTATTGCTATCGAAGTGGAACTAAACCCCAAAGCTAAGCTTACACTAGAAAACAATATCCGGGATAATTATTTAAATTATGACCGTCAAATATGGATTACCAATGATTCAAAGATAACCGCTATCATTCAAAATTTCGTGAATGAATATCCCAACATTGAGATGATGGAGTTAAAGGGGGTGCTAGAGTATGACAAGTTTTGATGTGATGGGTATTGTAATCGTTTTAATAATTTTCTGCACTTTTTGGGGCTTACTAAAAATTGTGGA
>WRFJ01000081.1 GCA_009778865.1 Chloroflexota bacterium
ATGGCTTGCGCTAGTTTGCCTAAAGCTATTTTGCCGTTAGGGATGATGATTATACTTTGCATACCCAAGCAAGCAGCATAAGCTGAAGCTGAAGCTGAAGTGTTGCCGGTAGAAGCACAAACTACTGAACGGTAGCCTTCTTCGTAGGCTTTAGCTATGGCTACAACCATGCCGCGGTCTTTAAAAGAACCGGTAGGGTTGCATCCTTCCAGTTTAAAACATAGCTTTTGACATTCTATTAGCTCTGTTAAACGCGGACTATAGACCAAAGGAGTGTCGCCCTCGCCTAAAAAAAGATCGGGAGTGTTGTCTGTTACCGGTAAAATAGCTTTAAATCTTTTTAGTATACCTTTGTTCATATTATTCTTCTACTCTAATGATATTACTCACCTGTAAAACGGTGTTTATTTTATTTAATTGGTTAATAGCTTTTTGCATGGCACTTTCAATAGCAGTATGGGTCATAATTACCACCTCGGCGTCGTTATCTCTTTCTTGCTGCAAGGCGGAGGCTATGGAAATATTATGGTCGCCTAAGCATTTGGCTACCGAAGCCAGCACGCCTGGACGGTCGGCAATCAACAAACGCACGTAATAACGTGTCTCTATATTGCTAATCGGAGTAAGTTTCTTCTTTTGGTCTATCTGCCAGCGGTTGCGGTTATTACTGTTATTTATAACATCTGCACAGCAGTTTATAACATCAGACATCACCGCCGAAGTAGTAGCTTTGTCGCCGGCACCTTGGCCCATAAATAGCACTTCACCCACCAAGTCGCCGCCAAAAAGTACGGCATTATATACGCCGTCTACTTTGGCCAAAAATTTGTCTTTGGATATAAAAGCTGGATGTACACGTACTGATATGCCTTGTTCATTTTCTTTTCCGATAGCTAAAAGGCGGATAACGTAACCCATGCTGTCAGCGTATTTAAAATCGGCTGCTGAAAGTTTTGTAATACCTTCGCAATATATATCTTGTGGAGCTATTACAAGGCCAAAAGCCAATGAAGCCATAATGGAAAGTTTATAAGCGGCGTCATAACCCTCTACGTCATTAATGGGGTTTGGTTCGGCATATCCTAAATCTTGTGCTTCACGCAGACATTCTTCGTAATTGTCGCCCTCATTTTTCATGCGCGTCAAAATATAGTTGGTAGTGCCGTTGATGATGGCCAAAATACTGTGTATTGTATTGGCTGTTAAGCCTTCCTGTAGAGGCAACATCAAAGGAATGCCACCGCCTACTGAAGCTTCAGCTCGTATGGATACATTATTTTGGGCTGCTAAGTCAGTCAGTTCTTTTAAATGTTTGGAAAGAACCTCTTTATTGGAAGTTACTACGTGGCATTTATTTCTTAAAGCTCTAGTAAGGTATTCCAAAGCTGGATACTCACCGCCCATGGCTTCTACTATCACATCAAAATTGTTATTAAAGAATTCTTCTTCATCAGTGGTAAAAAGATTTCTGCCCAGCTCTTCTGCTAGTGGTTTTTGTAAATCTACGGGAGCTACCTTAATCTTTTTAAGTTCAATGGGCATTCCCACTGCTTGTGCAAGCAGCAGCTGTTTTTCCAACAAAGTTTTGGCTACCTGTGAGCCGATAACGCCCAAACCTATTAAGCCGATGTTTATTTTTCGCATTCTTTGTTTACTCCTTTGACTAAGTATAGCAAAAATGCGCCGTGTTCTGACACGGCGCATTTATTATACAGTATTTTACTATATTAGTTCAGCAAAATTTAAGCATGATCATGAACGTATTGCCTTAAGTCATCAGTAAAGGTGTTTACAACACGGCTCTCGTTACTTTTATTGAGTGCGGTAGTCAGCGCATCGTATTTAATGTTAATCCATTTTGAAATTTGATCTTCGGTCAATGATAAATTAGCACCAAAGTCAACTACCTGACATACCCAATAACCGCCGGTAGTAGGTGTATTTTCAGTAACGTCACGCAAAGCTTCGCTAATCTGACCAATGGGAGCCGGATCGGTACCTTCAATATCTAATATCGCTTCAATTCCGAATACATAATTGCCGATAATTGTAGGAAGATCGTTTTTGGCTACTTGTCCTAAATCACCGCCCTTATCTTTAGAGGCTTCATGTTGAGAGTATTCTTTGGCCAGCTCGGCAAAGTTGCCGCCATCAGCTAATTTAGCGCGCACTTCATCGGCTTCTTCTTGACTACCAACCAAAATTACCGAGACTTGACGGGTGGCAACAGTATTATTAGGGTTATTAGTTTCAGCTGTTACCTTAACTATCCAAAAAGCTAAGTTCTTGGTAGTGTCGGCATCATAAAAACTGAAGATATCCCCAATAGTAGCATCGGTTAAAACAGCATTTAACAGATCGGAGTTAAGATTAGCTGGGGCGGTTATAATTGGCAAAGGATTCCAAGGAATCTTAGCGTTGTTGTTTTTAGAGTAAGAATTTAAAGAGTTAAATGCTAACTCTTCCCAGGTTTTATCATCGGCTAATCCATCAATAGTTTTGGCCACGTCTTCAGCGCTTTCTACCAAAATAGCCATTATCTGGTATTGGTCTGCTGAGTTGCCTATCTCTGGTTTAAAGATTTCGTTTTGTAGATATTGGCTGGCTAACATGGCGGCAACTATGTCACGGGTAGCCTCATTGTTGCGCAAGCCTCTTTCTTTGATGTAATTGCTAATATCTTTATCAGTAATGTTGCCGCCGTTCTGTTTAACATATTCCACTATGAAATAGTTATTGGTTATCATGTCGGGTATGACATCTATGTAATAATAAGCTTGTATACCGCCGCCGACATAAGTGTATAGGGTATCCATAAAATAGCGCATATTATATTCGCGTCCGTCTATTTTTAGAAAAACCTTATTAAGAGGTCTAACATCCGGAATATACCAGTTGAAAACTAAAGCCAATATTAAAGCTACAATAGCTACTCCGATAGCGCCGCCGAATATCCACAGTATATTTTTCTGTGTTTTTTCTTGACGTTCGCGCTTAGGCATCTGTTTTTTACTGCTATTTTTTTGCCCTATCTGGCGTTTAGGTTGTTTTGTTTGTTCTGCTATAGACAATTTTTTGCCTTTCTATTTTTTATCTGCTGACAAATAATTTTTCAATTATTTTGCCTGGTTTATTAACCAAATATTTTTTATAACACCGCAATTATATATTACAGAGCCAGCAACTATGTTGGCATTTATAAAATATACTACTAAATTATAAGTTTAATTGCTGAATGTTGCAATCTCTTTGCGCTGATAGTGAAGAGGCTTTTTTATAGAAATATGCTAAAATACTTAAAATTTGATATATTTTCATTAAATAAAGCCACATTGTCAGGCGAAAGTTAGGCAAAAACTTGAATATAAAAGCCATTATTTTAGCCGGCGGCAAAGCTACTCGCCTTTTGCCGCTTACAGAGAAAACTCCTAAAAGTTTGGTGCCGGTACTAAACACGCCTTTTTTAGACCATGTACTTTTAGCTCTAAAAAGTTACGGCATAGAAGACGTGACTATAGCCTGCGGCCATTTAAGCACTTCTTTACAAGAACATTACGCTGAAAATAATCTAGATTTAAATATTTCTTTTACTTACGAAGAAAGCCCATTGGGTACCGGCGGAGCAGTGGTTAATGCTTGGGATAAACAAACGCAAACCATATTGGTGCTTAACGGCGATATATTTAGTGACATTAATATTGCCGATCTATTGGCTTTTCATCAAAAAAGCCAATCACAAATTACCTTTTCTTTAGTAACTTTAGAAGATCCCAGCCACTACGGTGTGTTGGAAATAGATATTAATGGACGCGTACTTTCCTTTACCGAAAAGCCTAAACTGGAAGAAGCCAAAAGCAATCTTATTAACGCCGGCATCTATATTATGGAAACATCGGTTTTACAAATGGTAACTGCAGATAAGTTTACTTCCTTTGAACAAGATATTTTCCCGATTTTGTTGGCCAATGGTGCGCCTATTTTCGGATTTAAGAGTAATGCCTATTGGATAGATATAGGCAAACCGCAAGATTACAAACAGCTTAACTTTGATCTTTTAAACGGCAAGGTTTGCACTTTTGCTCCCCGTCCGCGTGGCATCTATAATACAGAAAAACAAAACATTATTTCGGATACAGCCATTATTGCTTCCACCTCGCAAATTAAAAATAGCATTATTTGGAAAGATGTTAAAGTAGGTAACCGTGCCATAGTGGACGATAGCGTACTGTGCAAACACGTGCAGATATCGGCTGATTGTTATATTAAGAGTAGCCTACTGGGTCAGGAAGTTTATGTTAAAGAAGGCCACCAGGTTATAGAAGAAAAGATAGATGCTGGCAACGTTTTCAGCTAGCGGTTTTTAGATAAACAGGTTACTTTTGTTATAATAGACCGTTAGATTAGTTAAAGAGGAAAACATGTTAGACAGGCTAAACAAAATAGAGGGGCGTTTTAACGAAATAGAACAAGAAATGGCCGATCCGGCGGTTATTGCCGATATGTCTAAACTACAAAAACTGGGCAAAGAACGGGCAACTATAGAAGACATGATTTATCTTTTTCGTTCTTATAAAGCTGATATTAAAAATCTAGCTGAAGCCAAAGAATTTTTAAACGATACTGACGATGCTGATTTGCGCGAGATGGCTAAAGAAGAAAT
>WRFJ01000082.1 GCA_009778865.1 Chloroflexota bacterium
GAATAGGGTAGTCAATATCATCGGGATTGCAGTTAGTATCCACCATACCGATGATGGGAATACCCATCTTTTTAGCCTCAGATATAGCGATTTTTTCTTTTACCGGATCAACTATGAAAAGGATGGTCGGAACGGCGACCATTTCTTTGATACCTCCCAAAGCCTTATTGAGCTTTAAGATTTCCTCAATTTTTTTAGTGGCTTCTTGTTTGGGCAGGCGATCTAGTTCACCTTTTTCTTTTTTATCTTCCAAGCGCACCAGATAATCAATACGTGATTGTATAGTGTTGAAATTGGTTAAAGTACCACCGATCCAGCGCTCATTTACATAATACATATGGCAGCGGGCGGCCTCTTCAGCAATGATGTCTTGAGCTTGTTTTTTAGTGCCTACAAATAGCACTTTACCGCCACTAGCAGCAAAATCACCCATGGCTTCAACAGCTTTATCTAAAAGGCCGGTTGTTTGTTCAAGATCAATAATGTGGATGCCGTTTCTTTTGGCGAAGATGTATTTCTTCATACGGGGATGCCAGCGGCTGGTTTGATGGCCAAAATGCGCACCGGCTTCTAATAGTTCCTTAATATTGGTTTTGCTAGGCAAACTATGGTCCTCCTAATGGTAAATCTATTTATTCGTAAATTATAGCACAACAAAATTTACTCTTTCAAGAAAGAAGACTCGTTAGAAAGCTGAAGTCACAAGTGCACACAAGCCTTCCCAGTTTCCTAAAAAAACCTTTGCATCGCTACAATTAAATATGTAAATACCTGTAAAATGCAAATATTTTTTACAGATCTTTTACCCAAGATACGGCGTTTTCAAAGATTTTAAAACCTTCTCCCGGTTGTTGGCCGTTACCGGCAGTAAACGACGGGTGCTGGCTGCGTATTACATAGCGTTCGGGATGAGGCATAAGAGCAAAAACGCGTCCGCTATTATCGGTTAACCCGGCCATATTTCTAAAAGAACCATTGGGATTATAGGGGTAGGGGGCAGTAGTGTTCCCATTTTCATCACAATAGTAAAGCGGCGCTTTTAGAGAAGAGGCTACGTTTTCTTCGCACATTATTTTACCCTCACCGTGAGCAATAGGCAAGTTTAAACGTGAAAGACCCTTGGTAAATACACAATTTACCGCCGGGTCGACTTTAAGATTTATCCAGCGGCACTCAAATTTACCACTGTCGTTATTAGTTAGAGTTACTTGCGGGCGGGTTGTCATATATGGTCCCGGCAAGATACCGGTTTTAATTAAAATTTGAAAACCGTTACATACACCAAAAGCAAGCCCGCCCTCTTCTATAAAACGGCAAAGCTTATCTCCTAGTCCTATGCGCAGTTCATTAGCGGCAATTTTTCCCGCACCTAGATCATCGCCATAGGAAAAACCGCCCGGTACAGCCAGCACACGATAATCGAAAAGGTTGATACTACCATCCAGAAGGCGGTTAATATGCATAGATACCGGCATAGCACCGGCCAAATCAAAAGCATGTTCCATTTCGTAGTCGCAATTGGTACCGGGAGTTCGCAATACCAAAACTTTTACTTTAGACATATTACCACCTTAAAGTCCTTTGCCAAGCCTCTTTCATTTCGGCATTTGCCAACTTGATGATCTCTTGTCCGTGCATATTATTGATTGTCAGGTAAGGTTCTTCGGTTACTATAGCGATTGGATAGTAGGGCTTACTAATCATCAGTTTTTCAAATTCTTCAGTATTATGCGGTGCTACTTCTACCAACAAACGACCATTGCTTTCTGAAAACAAAACAGTATCATCGCGGCCGATATAGCTGTCGGTAATCACATTTTCTAAGTCCATATCCATGCCTAAGTTACCGGCAAAGCACATCTCGGCTGCTGCTACTGCTAAGCCCCCTTCGGAGAGGTCATGGCAAGATTCTATTAAACTTTTCTCCATAGCTTTATTAAGAGCTAGATATATACTGCGGTTTAATTGAGCGTTAACTTGCGGCACAGCGGTGCCTATATAACCCTTACTGCGGTAATATTCACTGCCGCCCATTTCATCTTTGGTAACGCCAACTATATATATCACATTACCTGCTTTTTTAAGGTCTGTAGTCACTGCTTTATCACTATCGGCTATGAAACCCAAAGCAGAAATAAGCAAAGTATGAGGTATGGAAATGTTTTGGCCGTCCACCGTAAATTCATTGTTTAAACTGTCTTTACCGGAGATATAGGGAGTTTTATAAAAAACAGCCATATCATGGCAAGCACGTGCCGCTCGTACCAAAGCGCCTAAATTTTCTTGTTTATCAGTAGAACCCCAGCTGAAGTTATCTAATAGAGCAACGCGTTTAACATCGCCGCCGGTGGCCACCACTTGGCGAATAGCTTCGTCTATACAGGAAGCTGCCATCCAATAGGGATCAATATCACCGAATTTGGTATTAATGCCGTTAGCTACTACTATAGCTTCTTTTCTATCTAATAACGGACGTACTACAGCACTGTCACTAGGCCCTTGGCCGCATCCGCTAAAAGGTTTTATCACACTGCCTCCTTGCACTTCATGATCATATTGACGTATCACCCATTCTTTGGAGCACACATTGTAAGCTGAAAGCACAGTCAGCAAGTCTTCATTGTAATTATTTTTTTGTGACAACAAAGGATCGGTGTGAACAGGTTTACTCCACGTGGCTTTTAATTGACGTCTAGGCAAGCCGCCGTGTAAAAAACCCATATCCAAATCGGCTACTTTATTCCCCTGATAAAAAAGTTGCAGTCTTTTATTGTTGTCAAATTCACCGATAACTGCTGCTTCTACGTTTTCGCTGGCGCAAAGAGCTAAAAGGGCCTCCACATTTTGTGGCGGAACAGACAAAATCATACGTTCTTGTGACTCAGAGACCCATATTTCATAATAACTAAGAGAAGTATCTTTAAGCGGAGCTTGCTCTAAATATACTTTAACTCCGGTTTCCTCTCCCATTTCACCGATAGCTGAGGAAAAACCGCCGCCGCCGCAGTCGGTAATGCGGTTAAAAAGCTTTTTATCGCGTGCTTGCATTAGAACATCAATAACTTTTTTCTCTACGATGGCGTTACCTACTTGTACAGCCGAGATACTATCTTCACCGCTTTTGTCGGTAAGTTCTACGCTGGAGAAAGTTACGCCGTGTATGCCGTCGCGGCCAGTATGGCCGCCTATAACTATTACTTTATCACCTGTATTTTGTTGGCCCATAGGCACGGCCCAATTAGGCATTAGGCCGATGGAACCACAAAAAACCAGAGGGTTACCAGCAAAACGCTCATCAAAACATATAGCACCGTTAACGGTAGGTATACCCAAACGGTTGCCGTAATCAGCAACGCCGCTCTTAACACCTTTCATTATGCGTCTGGG
This sequence comes from Chloroflexota bacterium, assembly GCA_009778865.1. GTDB lineage: Bacteria > Chloroflexota > Dehalococcoidia > Dehalococcoidales > WRFJ01 > WRFJ01. The sequence goes on from WRFJ01000082.1 coordinate 3,388, forward strand.
GTGCAGAGCACCTTTAGGTAGATCTTTGTATTTAGTATCCGGCATGCCAAAACAAAATATATCTGTGTTGGCTATAGGTTTGCCTGACAGTCCTGTACCCAAAATATCACGTACGCAACCGCCGATACCGGTAGCCGCGCCGCCATAAGGCTCTATTGCTGATGGATGGTTATGTGTCTCGGCTTTAAAAGATACAGCATAATCATCTGTAAATTTAACTACGCCGGCGTTGTCTTTAAAAACAGATAAACACCAATCGCAATTTAAATCTTTAGTGGCTTTGTATATAGTCTCTTTGAAAAGAGAATCTATAATTTGTCCTTCATATTCAATTTCAGCTTTGAAAGTTTTGTGCACGCAATGCTCGCTCCAAGTTTGTGCTAAAGTTTCCAGCTCGGCATCGGTGGGATTGCGTTTTTCGGTGTTTTGGAAATAATCAGTTATGGCCTCAAATTCAGCATCGTTAAAGCCTAGTTTTTTGATCTCGGCTTTGTGCTTTTCATCGGCTTGCAGCAAAGGCACCGTTACTAAGTTAAATTGATATACATTGGCAGTATTTTTTTCGCTAGGCTCTTCCATTATCACTTTGTTAAGTACAGGGTTAACCAGTAAACGCGAAACTATATTTTGACTGTCTCTAGAGGAAAGCTTGCCTTCTATAACATATCTTTTACCGATTCTGATATTGCTCAAATTTACGCCTAAATCTTTAGCGGCTTTTTTTATATTCTCCTCGCTAGGATCGGAAACTGAGTCTCTATTAGTTACTGTAAAGTCTTGATTTGCTTGAAATTTTCTTTTACCGATATAAAACTGTTGTGTTACGGGGTCGGAAAAAAGCTCTTGGCCTAAAAATTCAATATTTTTAAAAGTAGTATCTTGAGGTAGCCAATAAATGTCAGCCACACGAACTGTAGTAGCACCATTTACCGGCAAGTCGGTTATGTCTTTTAGTAAACCCTGCCCACGATAATCTGTAAGATTATCTTTAAGCCAGACTTCAACTCTTAACATACTTTCCCCTCTTAAAATAAACAGAGGGGCTGATGCCCCGCTGCGTTTACATTTAGATATTACCAGCCGCGTTGGTCTAGGCGTTGCTCAGGAGCAATAGACTCCATAGAAATACCTGGCATAGCTGCTCCCAGCCCTTTAGATA
>WRFJ01000083.1 GCA_009778865.1 Chloroflexota bacterium
GTATACGCAAAGGCAATATATTTAAATCGTCTTTGGCTATACCGAAGAGTTGTTCGGCAGCCTGTCTGGCATAGTAAAGAGGCACTACCTCTTTTATATCCAAATCCATATCGGAAACTAAAACCATTAAGCCGCAATTTTGCAGTTCCAGTTGTTCTTTATCATCTTCTAAGGACAAGATTTTCTTAGATATTTCGGCTCCGCGTCTTACCGGGTCGCATACAACATAAGCAAAAGCAGGATAGTTGTACAGATCTATAGGCTTTTTACTGATAAATAATCCTCTTTTACCATATACTACTGCGTTTTCCAGTCTCTCAATGTCAGCACCGTTTTCTTCAACTAATGACTGATAAATAAGACGGCCAGCCGGCATTCTGGTTAAAAACGATACGCTTCCCTCATAAAGGGCTTTGATATTATCCTCACTGCAGTAGCCGGCATCAATAATACTAACAGCAGGTCTGACCCCCAGTTTTTTAAGCTCGCTGATGGTAACTATCAGTGTGCTGACATCTCCTATATTACCGGCCACATAACGAAAGTAAAGGGGTATTTTACTTTCTTTTTCCAAAGCTAATATTAAGCGGGTTTCTTTTTCAATACCGCCGTCATGATAACCCCAATCGGTAATGGGCATATTTATCTGATTAGGCAGTCCGGTGCTGTCTATAATAAGAGTGCTTTTATCCAAACAGATAGATTTAAGATAAGTTTTAAAGAATAATCGTTGCAGTTTTTCCGCACCGATAGTGTTTAAGAAATTACTGACGCTCTGAGTACTTAAGGAGGCTTCCTTAAAGATTATATTAGCGGCGTTGCCTTGATACCATAGCTGGGCATGACGCATTGAACTTCCGCCTTGCAGCTTAAATAAAACCAGACTTAAGAGAGTATCGGTGTACTCTCCAAAAACATCCTTTAATACTGATAAGAAAGTCTCTTGCTGCAAAAACTGACTTAGGTAATAACAGTCACCATAGTCTAGAATATATTCTTCATCAGGTATCAGCATCCTGCGTTTTTCATATATTCCCCGGTCTTTATCTACCACCACACCAAGATACAAAGATTGTTGTTTCCATTTTCCGCTTAGAGGATCTTTTTCATTCCATATTTTATATGCATACTCTTGCTGACCGAAAGTCTTATAGCGAACCGGCATCTTAATACCTCCATAGTGTCTATATAGACACTATAATTCTACCAGAAAAAACACTAACCGCAAAGCTTTTTAATGTTGTTTTCTGCAGTTAGTGCCTAAAAAGGGCGGAATTTAGGAATTTAGGATTAAATTGTAAATTATTACAATGGCATAAAGATGCAGCAATTACTTAAAAAATGTGCCAGCTTTGTGCCATAAACACGAAAAACCACTCGAAAAGAGTGGTTTTTACGATTGAAAGAAAAATATGGCGCGCCCAGAGGGATTCGAACCCACGACACCCGGTTTCGAAGACCGGTGCTCTAATCCGCTGAGCTATGAGCGCGCGTTAGTAAGTTCATTGTATGTTTTCAAGTTAAGCAGTGTCAATTTACGCTTAACAACACTTGTCGCCTTAATCCCCAGCCCTGCAGCTATTCTAACCACAATAAAAGCTGTTAAACAGTGTAGCATTATGTGCCAACTGCGGATAGATTATAGAATAATCTATAAAAGTGTGTTAGTTCTGTGTCATAAACACGAAAGACCACTCGAAAAGAGTTGTTTTTAAGATTGAGAGAAAAATATTAACACACTTAAGGTGGATGGGGGCTAATCTGTGTTTATATGGGTTTATTATTTAGCCGCCGCTTCTTTTTGCACAATTTCGTCTATTTTTTCTTGTGCTAGTGCCGATAAACTTAATCTTTGCTTTTTGATATATGTTTCTTGCCATGTCGGTATAGTAACATTTTTGCGTACTGACGTTTGACCGAATTGTTCTGCATAGCTATCAATATCTACGGCAACCATGCTTACTATACAGCCTTTATCGGCTTTAATATCTGATATTTTGCTGGCTTTAGGTGCAGTTTCACCATCCTCAAGCCCGCTTAAAATCCAGCCGGCAGCGGCGTCCATAGCCATATATATAGCATCCGCCATATCATCGCCTTCGGTTACTAAGCCGGGCAGGTCAGGCATAGTAACAGTGTAGCCAGCGCCATCATCCCATGGATCAAAAATTGCCGGATAACTTAATTTCATATATTTCCTCCTATTTTTACAGAGGCAGTTGGGGCTTATTTCAGTTCCGCCTGCTTCTTGATACTTTCTGCTGTTCTCTTATTTAATTCTTCTTTTGTAAATGCTATCGTTACTTTTCCTTTCTTAGTTGGGTGTATGTAGTGTCGGCGGGAGCCCTCTTGGTTTTTTAGTATCCAGTCGTCTTGTATTATTATTTTTTCGGCTTCTTTGGGTTTCATCTCCCACCTCCTTACATACATATTATACACATTATACACATAAGTAGGCTTAAGTTTCAAAATGTGGAGGTTTTTAAGGTGGTTTCACATGAGTGGAGCCGTCTTTTTTAATATCTTCCGAACGTGTTTTAAGATGTTTTCCTTAGGTTCTTTCAGGCATTTATTTTATAACTGAGGCACGGAGGCTTCAGTTCAATGAAAAAACACGAGAAAAGATACTGTAAAACATGCGGTAATTTACTCTAAAAGCGAGACTTAGACGCAAGAAAAAAGCAACGCTGGTTTTGTAAAAACTGCAATAAGGGCTGTAAGTTATCTGACAGCAGACAAACAGAAATTTCAATATTTAGAGACTGGTTAAACTGGCTTTTAACCAAGAAAACTATTAAAGAAACGGTCAGCTATTACAGATCTACTTTTTGGAGAAAGACAAGACAATTCTGGGACATTAAACCGGAGATAGAAGTAACCGGTGAGATATATAATCATATACTAGTCGATGCTAAATATGTAAACCAAAAAGCCCTTTTAGTCATGCAAGGTGAACATGGAGTGATTGGTTTTATATGGGCAAACTCTGAAACAAAAGATGAATATCAAGCTCTGTTTTCAAGGTTTCCGGCACCTACTTATCTAGTGTGTGATGGCCATAGGTCTATCTGGTCTGCTTGTAGGAAAGTCTGGAAGACCACTAAAATACAGCGCTGTATGGTGCACTTGAAAAGATATGTGCGCAATCTAACCGGAAAAGAACCCCCGACAGAGTACAGGCAGGTCATTCTATGTCTTTGTAATAAGCTGTTTAAGATTAATACAAAACGCAAAGCCTGTCATGCCCCCAGATTTTTGGTCTGAGGACTTATAATAGTTAAGTTTTGTAGCCTTAAGCAATCTCCGTTATTTTTTGTTTTTGTATGCAAAGCGGATGAGCAGATAAAGACCGGCGATAACTACTAAAATACTAATAACTAGCGGCAGAGTTAAATTTGCATCGCCGAAGCAGCCTCTGTTTCGTAGGTGAGGTAATAATTCCTCAAGAAAGAAAACATATATGATGAATATTATCAATACTAGACCGATTGCATAGGCAAGTATATCTTCTTTCCTCATTCCTTTTTTGATGTTGATGATGAAAACAAACAACAAAGCACATAAAGTGGCCAACGAAATACTAAATAGAATAATTCCTTGGGTTAAACTAAATAAACCAGTAGCATACATTTTATTTCTCCTTAGTTCTGATATGGCGATTTAACTTTTGCTAATATAGCTTCTTCTAGCGTGTTTGAGAGATTTAACTTAGCTCTTGTTGCCTTTCTCTTAATAGAAGATCTTATAGAAAGGGTTGTTTTTTCTTTTTTATCATCGTGCAGAATTCTATATTCGTCAAAGTCAACATCTACAAAAGCCACAGCTTCATCGTGTAAGTGCGTGGGAATAACACCAGACGGTGCAGGGATTTTTTGCCCCATATCTTCTTTAGTTATTCCAACAAGTGATATTGCGTCACGAGCCATAAATAATGCCTCTTCTAGGGTATCTCCTTGTGTATTAATATCAAAATCTGGAGCATACACAACATAACCACCTTCTTGTGCCGGCGTTAGTACGATAGAATATATTTTTTTCATCTCTTTTCCTCCTTATTTCAAAAGCGCGTTGGGGCTATTTAAGTCCCCTGCGTCTAATGATTGCTTTTGCGAGGTTTTCTTTAATTTCTGTGTGTCTTGCAACTGGCTCAATGTCGTTTCCGTTGGTGTAGATATCGTGTCCGTCATCTTGTCTTTTGAGCCACCAGCCGTTTTCTACCAGCCTTTTTATTAAGTCCTTTCGCTTCATTTCTCACCTCACATACATATTGTACACGTATATAATACGTATGTAAAGCCCTTTCACACTTATTTTAAAAATATTTTTGTAATAAAAAAGCCTCCGTCTGGAGGCTAATTTTATATTATATAGTTATTATTATTTTATTTTTTGGGGTCTGCGTCGGGATTTGTTCAGTGGGTTTTGATAGCATATGCATAGGAGAGAAAAACTAATTCTTAAATTTTTGTGCCA
>WRFJ01000084.1 GCA_009778865.1 Chloroflexota bacterium
AACGGTAGACGAGTATCTGTTGCCGCCTGAAAGCAGTCTCAACAAGCGGCGTCCGTGTACAGGTGACACTGTGCCTAAATATTCGCCACGTTTATTTTCCACAATGAGATTGTTATCTTGAGCAGAAAGTGTCACTTCGTCGCCGGCTTCTATTTTAACTAACACCAGTGCTGGTGCTGGGTTGATAAGAGCTACTACACCGCTTTTGCCTATTTCTTCAATAAAAACTTGCGGCTTAAGACCTTCACCGCTTTCATCAACAGAAACAATCTGCATATCTTCTTGGCTCATTATGGAAAGACGTTTTAAATTTTTTTCGGCTATAATATTATATTTATCCGTAGATAACGCTTTTTCGTAGGCTTCTTTAGCCAAAAAATATTGGCCGGTTTTCATGTAAGCCTTACCAAGACGATTGTAGGCATCGGCATCTTGCGGGTAGTGTTCTATCATTTGTAAATTGAGATTTATTGCTTCCTGCCATTTACCTTTTAGGGCTAAAGAGATGGCTATTTTAGCACTATCTTTACGTCGGCCTATTTTGTCATCGTCTTGATAGGGCATAATGTCCTCACATTTAATTAAAATCTCGACTGGGCAAATGTCAAACTGGTCAAAATTTATACATTAAATTGTACTGCAAAACGGTTTTTTACACAATATTTTATGGCTTTGCTAAACGATTAAAAACCTTGATAAACAAGACTTAAAAAGTGCATAATGAAATACAAGAAGAGAGGTGGTAAGACGATGGATAGTTTATGGGCGCCTTGGCGCAAAGAATATGTGCAAAAAGCTATGAATGATCAAGATAAAGATGCCTGCGTATTATGCGCTGCACCTAACAAAGAAGATTTGAAAAAAGCTTTGGTTTTATATAAAAGCCAATATAACTATATTGTTATGAATCTTTATCCATACAATATGGGACATATTATGATTGTGCCCTATCGTCACATTAATTCATTGGATTTACTTAGTGAAAAAGAACGTAACGAGCATTATATGTTGGTTGTTCGTGCAGTCACTATTTTGCGCAAGCAATATGAATGCCAAGGTTTTAATATAGGCATGAATATAGGACGCTCAGGAGGCGCCGGCATAGAAGAACATATACATACTCATGTGGTGCCGCGCTGGAATGGCGATGCTAACTTTATGCCAGTAATAGGATGTACTAAAGTTATGAGTGAAACACTTTTTAATGCCTATGATACTTTAAAAAAGCATTTTAAAGAATAAAAAAGCGGTTTAAAAAACCGCCTTTTAATTGTCATATAGAGTAAATATTAAACACCGACAACGCCTTTAATATCAGGAATCTCAGAACGCAGCAAACGCTCAATGCCGTTCTTTAAAGTCATCTGGCTCATAGGACATCCGGCACAGTGGCCGGTTAGTTTAACTTTAACAATATCCTCTTCAGTCACATCCACCAAAACAACATCACCGCCGTCAGCCTGCAAATTAGGACGCACTTTATTTAATACTTCTTGTACTTTTTCTTTTTCTACCATTTATTTTCACCTTTTTAAAGGCGGCTCAATAGCCGCAGTTACTTACATAAACGTAGCAAAAAGAGATTTTTTTGTCAATGATAGATTTGTTTTCTAATAGCTTGCCTTTCAGGTTATGTTATAATTGCCTTTATGATATACAGTGATGAAATATTATCAGCAGTGCAAAAACCGGCTAGATATACTGGTGGTGAATGGGGTGCTGTCTATAAAAATCAAAATGGGCGTGCTCATATATGTCTTTGCTACCCCGAAGTTTATGAATTAGGCGTCTCAAACCTAGCTATTCCGGTACTTTACGATGCTTTAAATTCACAGGATGATATATACGCCGAAAGGGCCTTTACTCCTTGGGGTGATATGGCCGCCATGTTACGTAGCAGTAAAGAACATCTGTGTTCGCTGGAAAGTTTTACACCGCTTAAAGATTTTGACGGCATAGGTTTTTCTTTAGGTTATGAATTAAATTACACAAATGTGCTGGAAATTTTAGATTTGGGTGGTGTTACTGTGCTGGCTGCCCATCGCTGCCAAAACGAACCTATTATTTTTGCCGGCGGAGCCTGTACCTACAATCCTGAGCCCTTAACTCCTTTTATAGACGCTTTTTTAATCGGAGATGGAGAAAACGCCATTGTAGAAATTGCGCGTGCCATTAAAGATTCTGAAGGCTTGTCACGCTATCAAAGATTGCTCAAGTTGGCAACCATTGGCGGCGTATATGTACCTTCATTGTATGGTATAACACAAGACGAGAAAAGTATTTTACAAGAAATATTTCCTTTAACTTCTCAAGTAACGACCAGTATAAAAAGACGTTTAGTAAAGGAATTACCGCTTCCTCCCGTAAACCCGCCGGTACCCTTACTAGAAGCTATTCAAGATAGAGGAGCGGTAGAAATTTCCAGAGGTTGTACTCGTGGCTGTCGCTTTTGTATGGCCGGAGCCGTCTATCGTCCTTTACGCAGCCGTTCGCTTGAACAAATAATGGCTGCCGTTGATAATTTTATCAATATAAGCGGTTACGATGAGGTAGCTTTAATGTCGCTTTCTACCAGTGACTATTGCCATATAAGTACGCTGATAACTGATATTGGCTGCAAATATGAGAACCAACTGATAGCTATTTCTTTACCTTCCCTACGCGCCTGTTCTGAAAGCATAGATTTGTTGGAAAGTTTTAATCAAGCTTCACGTAAAAAAAGTGGTTTGACTATTGCTCCCGAAGCAGCTTCTCTCAGATTACAAAGCGTTATCAACAAAAGTGTGCCGCTTGAGGTAGTACTGCAGACGGCACAAAAAGCTTTTGACCTAGGCTGGAAAACCTTAAAGCTCTATTTTATGTTAGGACTTCCTACCGAGAATGAGCAAGATGTTGAGGCTATGGCTGATATGATCAATGCTGTAGATGATTTGGCCAGAAAAGCTAAAGGTAAGAAACCGCAAGTGCGCGTCAGCCTTTCTACTTTTGTACCCAAAGCTCATACTGCTTTTGAAAGATGCGCTCAAGCGAGTGCCGATGAAATACTCAGCAAACAGCAAATATTAAGAAGCCGTGTGCATAAAAGTGTCAAGCTTTCTTGGAACGATTACCGTTTTTCGGCGCTGGAAGGAGCTTTTTCGCGTGGTGACCGTAATTTGGGGCGAGTTCTATATAGTGCTTGGAAAAAAAGACAGATTTTCAGCAGTTGGGAAGAATATTTTAATGATACTGTTTGGCAAGAGGCTTTTAAAGAAGAAGGTTTGGATATAAATTTTTACAACCGAGAACGTGGTCAGCAGGAGATGCTGCCTTGGCAGCATATTTTACCATCAGTTTCACGCAGTTTTTTGCAAAAAGAATACAAAAAGGCTTTGGCCGAACAATTTACGTCTTTTTGCGGTGAGGAAAAATGTTCGGCATGCGGTGCGCATAAAGATTTTGAGGAATGTATGCAAAAACTTAAGGAAAAAGCAGCCGATGATGCTGTTGTCTAGGGCTTTTAGCTTTTAAAATCAATTAATCTGCGGAAAAATTAACATCTTGACTATTTGTTAGCCAGTTGAAAAAATTGGACTGGATGAACGGAAAGATGCGATGAAAAGCGGATGCTGAATTGTAAAAACAGGCAAAGATTGATTAATACGGACCAGAGAGCGACAATAGCATGAGCTATAATATTTGTATATTTGACCTTGATGGGACATTGATTGACCCAAAACTTGGAATAACAAAATCGTTCCAATATGCACTGTCGTCGTTCGGCATACACGAGGAACTTAGTAATTTGACAAAGTTTATCGGCCCACCATTACGTGAATCATTTAGGAATTTCTATAATTTTTCTAATGCTGATACAGAAAAAGCTGTAGCAAAGTATCGTGAATATTTCACGGGAACGGGGCTTTACGAAAATACTGTTTACCCTGATATTCCCGAAGTATTACGAAAACTAAAAGAGAAAGGAAAGACATTGGCTGTTGCCACAAGTAAGGTTACAGCGTATGCAGATCGAATTCTAAAATATTTTAATCTTGATGAATATTTTGCGTTTGTATCCGGGGATACAATAGACGGTAGCCATACAAAAAACGGCAAACGGGATATTATTCGCATTGTGCTGAATGCCCTTAACTTAGAACGAAAGGTGCCTACGGTTATGGTTGGCGACCGCAAGCATGATATTATCGGGGCGCGAGAAGCTGGTATTGATAGTATTGGCAACACATGGGGATACGGCTCCCGCAATGAACTTGAATCGAATGGCGCGACATTAATTGTTGATTCTGCGGACGAGCTTTACTGCTTAATAATAAGAGAAAACGATAAATAAATGATATTAAAATGATTTGGTCGGACGTTATTTAGGTCAGACAAAACTATTTCTGAATATACAGCGCGCGTCCTTTTTAGTCATTTGTTGTTTAGCGCTTTTGACTATCAAAATATTATGGTTAGTATTATGAAATATTTCT
>WRFJ01000085.1 GCA_009778865.1 Chloroflexota bacterium
GTTTACGGTGCGCAGATTGTATGTATAAACGGTAACTTTGATGAAGCTTTAAATATCGTTAAACAACTGGCTGAGCGCAATAAGATAGCCTTGGTAAACTCTATTAACCCCTACCGTATTGAAGGCCAAAAAACGGCCTCTTTTGAGATTATTGAAGACTTGGGAGATGCTCCGGACTATCTTTTCCTGCCGGTAGGCAATGCCGGAAATATTACTGCCTATTGGAAAGGTTTTAAAGAAGCAAAAAACCTAAGTAAAAGTAGTAAGAACCCTATGATCATGGGCTTTCAAGCCGAGGGGGCAGCTCCCATCGTACGCGGATATATTGTAGAAAAACCTGAGACTTTGGCTACAGCTATTCGCATTGGCAATCCTGCTTCTTGGAAACAGGCTGAAGCAGCCAGAGATGAAAGTGGTGGCCTTATAGATATGGTTTCCGATCAAGAAATTATGGCCGCTTATAAGTTAATGACCTCTATGGGCGGCATATTCGGTGAACCGGCTTCTTGCGCGTCACTAGCCGGTCTTTTAAAACTAAAAAGCCAAGGCTACGATTTTAAAGGTAAAAAAATCGTATGTATTATCACTGGCAATGGCTTAAAAGACCCAGACAATGCTATTAAAAGCGGTGGCGAAAAACCCTATTATGAAGCACCAGCTGATATTGCATTTGTAGAGAAGATACTAAGCTTTTAAAAATAAAGACAGGTAGCAATCGTGAACAAAGAAAAAATTAAACAAAGTTTTGGCAATATTTTGCAAGCTATCAACGAAGACCCAACGCGTGATGGTTTACAAGATACGCCCAAACGTATAGCTGACCTTTACCAAGAGCTTTTTGCCGGCGTAGGTAAAGATCCCAAAGAACTACTCGACGGCAGTTTTGAGTTGGGACACCGCGAGCTTATTATATTAAAAAACATCCAATTTTTCTCAATGTGCGAGCACCATTTTTTGCCTTTTTTCGGCATGGTGCATATTGGCTACATACCGGGCAAAGACGGTCGTGTGGTTGGTATTTCTAAGCTGGCCGAGGTTGTTAATCTAATCGCCCATCGCCCACAGATCCAAGAACGCATGGCTACTGAAATTGCCGATGCTTTATACGAAGGCTTAAAGCCAGACAGCGTAGGTGTAGTTATAGAAGCAGAGCACATGTGCATGAGTATGCGCGGTATTAAAAAACTGGGAGCTAAAGTGATAACTTCAGCTTTGCGCGGACGTTTCCGTACTGATATCGCTTCGCGCCAAGAATTTATGAGTTTAATAGAAAAACATTAAAATACCATATTTACTGAATAGATTTTATTTTGTATCCTACTCCTTGAACAACTTCTTTCAGTATTTTATCATCTACCGACTCGTCTAGTTCTACAATAGCCGTTTGGCTAACTAAATCTACGACAGCTTTAACGCCATCTATTGCATTTAAAGCTTTTTGTATGTGAATCACGCAATGGCCGCAGGTCATGCCTTCTATGTTTAAAATTTTAGTCATAGCATTTTCCCTTTTCTTATGTAAATGTTTTTAAGCGCAAAGCATTTAACACCACAAACAATGAACTTATACTCATAGCAGCGGCAGCATACACTGGATTTAACAACCAACCGCAAAGCTCATAAAAAACGCCAGCCGCTATAGGTATGCCGATTATATTGTAGCAAAAGGCCCAAAATAAGTTTTGCTTAATGTTGCGCATTGTAGCTTGACTAAGACGCGTAGCTGTCACTATATCTTGTAAACTACTTCTGACCAACACTATATCGGCAGCCTCTATAGCAATGTCAGTGCCAGCACCTATAGCTAGACCAACGTCGGCTCTAGATAAAGCAGGCGCATCATTGATGCCATCGCCTACCATAGCCACTTTGTGGCTTTGTTTTTGCAGATCATACACCACTGTTTCTTTATCTTGCGGCAATACCTCAGAATACACTGTCTCTATGCCCAGTTGCGCAGCAACAGAGACGGCTGTTTGTCTATTATCACCCGTCAGCAATATAACCTTTAGACCCATAGCCTGCATATCCGTAATTGCCTGCTTACTGGTGTTTTTTATAACATCAGCTACAGCTATTAACCCACATAGTTTTTTATCGCAAACTACAAAAAGCACAGTTTTCCCTTGATTAGCTAAAATTTGGGCTTTCTCACTTAAAACAGCAATGTCTATATCAGCATCTTGCATAAATCTTTGGTTGCCAACCAGTGTTTGTTTTAGACCTATTTGCGCCTTTAAACCTTGGTCTTTCGTTTCTAAGTTACGAGCCGGCAAAAGACTTAAATTAGAACTGGTAGCTTGAGTAACAATAGCTGAAGCCAAAGGATGCTCGGAAAGCTGTTCTATAGAAGCAGCATAAAGTAAAACTTCTTGTTCTTGATAACCAGCAGATGCAATAATATCAGTCACCTGCGGTTTACCTAAAGTCACCGTACCGGTTTTATCTAAAATCACAGTATTTATCTGCTGCATAACCTGTAAAGCCTCAGCTGATTTTATTAAAATATTATTGACCGCACCTTTGCCGATAGCTACCATAATAGATACCGGCGTAGCTAAACCTAAAGCACACGGACAAGAAATCACTAAGACGGTAATACCGATACCTAAAGCAAATTCAAAATCATAACCCAAAAATAGCCATACAATGGTGGCTACTAGAGCAATAACTATTACTGTCGGCACAAAAATGCTGCTGATTTTATCAGCTAAACGCGAAATTGGCGCTTTAGAGGAAGCAGCCTCTTCCATTAAACGTATAATTTGTGCTAAAGTCGTATCATCACCTACTTGAGTAGCCATAAAACGCATATAGCCGCTCTTGTTGACAGTAGAAGCTATAACACGGTCACCAACACGTTTAAAGACCGGAGTACTTTCACCGGTTACGGCTGATTCATCTACCGTAGCAGATCCTTCTAGAACAACGCCGTCTACCGATATATTAGCACCAGTTTTAACTATTACAGTATCTCCAACTTGCACTTGATCTACCGATACTTCTACTTCTTGCCCATCTTGCCAAAGCCACGCCGTTTTGGGAACAAGATCTACCATTTTACTGATAGCCTCGGCAGTAGAGTGTTTGGCTTTGCTCTCTAAATATTTACCGATGGCTATAATGGTAAGAATAGCACCAGCAGTTTCAAAATATAAATCGTGGGAATATTTTTGCACTTTATCCATATTGCTATGGTATAAACCGTAACTAATCTCACAAACAGCAAGAATACCATATAAAATAGCTGATGCTGAGCCTACGGCAATAAGACTATCCATATTGGGAGAGCCTCTAAATAAAGCTTTGAAACCATTGAGATAAAAACGGCGGTTAATATAAGCAATAGGCATTACTAGCAATAACTGACTAAGAGCTAAAATAAAAGCGTTTTCATCACCCTTCAAAAAAGACGGCAAGGGCCAACTAAACATATGCCCCATGGCTATATAAACCAAAAGCGCAGTAAGAACAATAGACCAAGTCAAACTGTGCTTAAACATAGTCATCTCTTGACTTTGATTACTAGTCTGGAATTTATTACTTCTAGCCGAATATGATTTAACTAAGGGAGAAGCGTCGTAGCCACATAACTGTACATCTTTAATAATAACGGCTTGACTTATTACAGAAGTATCATAACTCACTATCATGCTGTTACGCAGTAAATTCACATTAACCGAAGATATGCCTTCAAGTTTTTTAAGACTTTTCTCAATACGCACAGCACAAGCACTGCAGGACATGCCTGTTACATTGAATTGCTCTTTGAACATATTGTTATAATAGGCTTTGGTTAATTGATTGTCAATTACACCTGTTGAGTCGCGTAAAGCGTATATATAAGATTTTATATGCGCATTTTTAAGACTTGTTTGTTAAAACTTTTTTAAATATTGGACTGTCATGCCCCCAATCCTTAGTCCAATTAAAGAGTTAGTAAGTACCATAGTTAAGCAGCTGTTCCAGCAAGTTTTTTCTTCTCATCTGATACCAGTATAACATTCCAGACTGACTTGCGCATATTGTTTGTCATCTCCATATCATCAAAGGTATAACTTTGCGGAGCTGGTGTTTTACCGTGTAATGATGAATGCGGCCTTATGGTATTATAGTAGTTGATCCAGTTCTTAGTAAGCACTTCAGCCTCAAAGAGATTGCCAAACAGTTCTCCGTTTAAAAACTCATCTCTCATTCTAGAGTTAAAACTCTCACAATAGCCGTTTTCCCATGGACTACCCGGTTCAATATATGTGGTAATAGTACCCACATCTGATAACCATTTTCTTAAGTTCTTAGAGATGAATTCCGGTCCGTTGTCGCTTCTGATATATTGCGGTACTCCTCTA
>WRFJ01000086.1 GCA_009778865.1 Chloroflexota bacterium
ACTGCTTTTTTTGTTATAATAGCAAGCGCATATTAGTAATGCAGTGTTATGACTATTTTACAAAGCATAAAAGAACCAGAAGATATAAAGAATCTTTCTCTCAAAGAGTGCAGTCAATTAGCTCAGGAACTGCGCGATGAGATGATAACTGTTACCGCCAAAAACGGTGGCCATTTGGCCTCCAGTTTAGGGGCGGTAGAGCTTATTATTGCTTTGCATCGCATATTTGACAGTCCCAAAGACAAGTTTATATTTGATGTGGGCCATCAGGCCTATGCTCACAAGCTTTTGACCGGCCGTCAAGAAAAGTTTAATACTTTGCGCCAACATGGCGGACTAAGTGGATTTACTACCCGTGAGGAAAGTGAACATGATTCTTTCGGCAGCGGACATGCTTCTAATTCAGTATCGGCAGCAGTGGGTATGGCCCAAGCTGCTGATTTAAATCGTCAGGAGTATACTTCAATAGCCGTTATCGGCGACGGCAGTGCCACCGGCGGCATGGCTTTTGAAGCCTTTAACAATGCCTCTTCGCAAAAAGGACGCCTGATTGTTATTTTAAATGATAACGGCATGAGCATTTCCAATACGGTAGGAGCCTTGGATAAGCTTTTTGCCAATGTACGTTTTAATCGTGGATACTATAAAGCCAGTGAAAAAAGCCGCAACCGACTGTATACTAACAAGCTGGGCCGAGCTATTTGGGATATCGGTCAAAAGTTTAAAGCTGCAGCCAAAGGATTGGTAATGCCCACTGTACTGTGGGAACAATTTGGTTTTGCCTATACCGGTCCCATAGATGGGCATAATATAGCCGAATTGGAAAAAGCCTTTAAAAAAGTAAAAGGTTATAACCATAAGCCGGTTTTAATACATGTTATTACCCAAAAAGGTAAGGGCTATGAGCCGGCTGAAAGTGATGCTGTACATTTCCATGGCGTACCACCTTGTAAAAATCCCGGCACTTGCGATGATTGCAACTGCACTTACAGCCAAATGTTTAGCAATACTATGGCCGAAATCATGCGTCAGGATGAGCGAGTAGTGGCTATTACTGCTGCTATGAGCGAGGGTTATGCCATGGGAGAGTTGATAAAAGAATTCCCTGAGCGTGTTTTTGATGTAGGCATCTGTGAGCAGCACGCCGTAACTTTTGCCGCCGGACTAGCCACCCAAGGCATTGTGCCGGTAGCAGCTATCTATTCTACTTTTTTACAAAGAGCTTATGACCAGATAGTGCATGATGTAGCTTTGCAAAATCTGCCGGTGGTTTTTGCTATCGATCGTGCCGGCATTGCCGGTGACGACGGACGTACCCATCAGGGTGCTTTTGATGTTTCTTATCTTAACCATATACCTAACATGATTATCTGCAGTCCTAAAGATGTCAATGAGCTGCGTCATTTGCTCTATACTGCTGTTAACAGTCTTTGTCCTTTTGCCGTACGCTTTGCTAGAGGTAAAGATGAAAATCCAGTTAAAATAGACAATATGCTTCAAGAATTACCGATAGGAAAATGGGAAGAGCTGCAAAAGGGCAGCCATATTGCTATTGTTGCACACGGCATATGCGTATCTCAAGCTTTAAAAGCTTCTACAGTATTGGAAAAACAAGGTATATCAGTTTCAGTAATAAACGCCCGTTTCATAAAACCGATGGATCAGGAGATGTTAAAACAGCTGGCCGCCGGCCATCAGGTCATTTTGGTAGCAGAAGAAAATGCTCGCAGCGGCAGTTTAGGACAAAATATCTTAGACTTTTTAAATACGGCGGGGTTACTGGATACCGTTAAGATTGATATGATTGCCCTGCCGGATAATTTTATTGAACATGGCGCCCAAAATTTGCTGCGCCGCAAATACGGGGTAGATAGCCAGTCTATAGTTGAAAAAAGCTGCCTTTTATTTAACAAAGAAAACACCGAAAATACTCGGGAGGCGCTAAAATAGTATGATGGGCTTTTTAGATTTTTCTTTGATGCCGCTGGTTTGTGCGGCATAAATTTTGCATAAACAACCGTATTTAAAGGATTAAAGCTGCCAATGAAAAAAATGACCGTACGAGACATAGACTTAACCGGTAAAAGAGTATTAGTACGTGTAGATTTTAACGTGCCTTTTTCTGCCGAAAGCGGACAGATTACCGATGATAGCCGCATACGTGCGGCACTGTCTACTATAGAGTATCTTAAGAAAAAAGGTGCCCGTATTATATTGGCTTCACATATGGGCCGTCCTGACGGACAAACAGTGCCGAGCTTAAGTTTACGTAAAGTAGCTGACAGACTGGAGCAGATATTAAAGCAGAATATATTATTTGCTGACGATTGTATAGGACAACAAACTTTAAAATCTGCTATGTCTCTTGAAGAAGGGGGCGTTCTTTTATTGGAAAACCTGCGCTTTCATCCGCAAGAGGAGGCAGACAATCATGATCCGTTTGCCAAGCAACTGGCTGCATTGGCTGAAATTTATGTTGATGATGCTTTCGGCACTGTGCATCGCGCTCATGCTTCTATTGTAGGTGTAGCCAAATTTTTACCAGCTGTAAGCGGCTTGCTTTTGGAAAAAGAAATAGATGCCTTAACTCATGTCTTGGAAAACCCGCCTAAACCTTTTACCGTGTTGTTGGGCGGTGCCAAAGTTTCCGATAAAGTGGGGCTTTTGAAAAATGTAATGGATAAAGTGGACAATATCTTAATAGGCGGTGGCATGGCTGCTACTTTTCTGTGCGCCAAAGGGCTTAACGTGGGCTGTTCGCGTACCGAAGACATAGAGGCTGCTAAATTTATTTTGGACAGTGCTGCCGAAAAGAGTGTAAAAATATATCTGCCAGATGATGTGCGAGTGGCCGCCCGTGTAGATCATGAAAGCGGTGTGCGTAACGTTAAAACAGATGAAATACCGACCGATATGATGATAGTTGACATCGGTACTTTGACTATCTCCAATTTCCGTCATGTATTGGAGCGTTCACGTACGGTATTCTGGAACGGCCCCATGGGCATTTATGAAATCCCGCAGTTTGCTGAAGGTACAGTTACTATGGCTAAATTAATTGCTGAAATACACGGCACTACTATTATCGGCGGCGGCTCAACTGCTGAAAACGTTTTAGCTATGGGGTTGGCCGAAAAAATGAGTTTTGTTTCCACCGGCGGCGGCGCTAGTCTTAAATTTCTTTCCGGTAAAGCTTTGCCGGGCGTAGCCGCATTGATGGATAAGAAAGAGGCTAGCCATGAATAATCAGGCATTACTGACTTCTTTAGCTAAAAGCACTCCCAGTAAAATTATTCTTTGCGTTTTAGATGGTCTTGGCGGCTTGCCGCATCCTGATACTGGTAAAAGTGAATTACGGACGGCCCGCACTCCCAACTTAGATAAAATAGTCAGTGGCGGTGTGTGCGGATTAATGGACACCGTGGGCATGGGTATTACACCCGGTTCGGCCCCCGGTCATTTAGGACTTTTCGGTTACGATCCTCTTAAATGGACTATCGGCCGTGGTGTGTTGGAAGCTTTAGGTATAGATTTTCCTTTACAAGATGGCGATATTGCTATTCGTGGTAATTTTTGTACATTGAATGATGATGGCTATATTACTGACCGCCGCGCCGGACGTTTGGCGACCGATACCAACAAAGAACTTTGTTTAAAGCTTAACGGCAGGGGATATGAGGGCGTTAAAATTATTGTTATGCCGGTTAAAGACCACCGTTTTGTTATAGTTCTACGCGGACAGGATTTAAGCGCCAATATTACCGAGACTGATCCGCAGACCATAAACACTTACCCATTAACTCCTACTGCCTTAGATGGCACTAGCGATAAGACAGTTAGGGTATTGCAAGCTTTTTTGGCTGATGCTAAAAACATATTAAAAGACCAAAGTCCGGCCAATTTCTTTTTGATGCGCGGTTATGCTTCAATGCCTCACCTGCCTTCCATGGAAGAAATGTACCGGCTTAAGAGTGCGGCTGTAGCCTGTTATCCCATGTACCGCGGTTTGGCTAAAGCAGTGGGTATGACGGCAGTTAATACCGGTAAAACCTACACTGAGCAGGTAGCTACTGTACAGCAAATCTATAATGACTACGATTTTATCTTTCTGCATGCTAAAGCTACCGATGCTTGCGGAGAAGATGGCGATTTTAAAGCTAAAGTTAAAGCTATTGAAGAAATAGATAAAGCTCTGACTGGTATTATAGCTTTAAATCCTGACGTACTGGTAGTAACTGCTGACCATGCTACCCCGGCAGTTATGGCTTCTCACAGCTGGCATGCAGTGCCGGTAGCCCTTAAAGCTAAATACTGTTATCGAGACGATGTTAAAACTTTTGACGAAA
>WRFJ01000087.1 GCA_009778865.1 Chloroflexota bacterium
GGAGAGTCGAACTCCCCGTCCAAAATAACATTGCCTGCATATCCTACAAGTTTATTTGCCTGTTAAAATTCAGTCTCAAGCCCACGGCAACCAGTGCTTTTTGACCTACTACTCATTAAATCTTAGTTCTAAAGCTAAGAGTCAGCCCTAAAACGCACCCTAACTGATCTGGCACCTTAGAAAGCTCCGTTAAAGAAAGAGCTAACAAGATGAGCACGGTATCTTTAACCGGCTAAAACTGGTTGTTTATTGACAACTATTTTGTGCCATTTTTTGAAGCGGTTATGGCAACCTCTACTTGCAATGCCAGTACAACGCTACCCTGTCGAAACCACGCGTCCCCTTAATATTTTGACTATATTTGGTTATTATAGCATATTTATTTAACAAGTATACTACGAATAAAAAGACTAGGCCATAACAATTGCAGATAAAATAGCATAGAGAGTCTAAAAAGCTAAGATAGCCAGAAATAACCTCGAAGCTAAATTTGTTTGCTAGCCAAAACTTATGTGCTAAAATATAGTTCAATAAGAGGAACAATCATTGCTTTCAAAATCAAAATATCTAAACGGCCTACAATGTTTGCGCTTATTGTGGTATCGCGCACGCAAGCCTTCGGAATTGCCGCAACCATCAGAAGCCACCCAGCTCAAATTTGATCAGGGTATAGAAATAGGCATGTTAGCTCAATCTTTATTTGATGATGGTCTAGTGTTAAATCATAGTGACTTTTTTAAAGGTATAGCCGACACTCACGAAGCTCTAAAAAGCCGGCGCGTGCTCTTTGAAGCAGCCTTTTATGATAAAGAGAAAAACCTTTACTCACGAGCCGACATCTTAGTGCCCAGCGGCGAGGATGCTTGGGATATATATGAAATAAAAAGCTCTGCCTCAGTTAAAAGTGAATATGTAGAAGATATGGCTTTTCAAAAATATGTCTATGAGCGTGCTGGCTTAAATATCAACAATTGCTACATCATGCACGTTAACACCAAATACCTGCGTCAAGGAAATCTAGATTTAAGTCAGTTTTTTAAAATAGAAAACATTAACGAAAAATTGGAGAGTGTTTTTCAAGAAATATCGTTACGCATAGATGAGGAAAATCATATTATATCCACTGACAATCCACCACCACCGCAACTGGGTGTACGCTGTTTCAACCCTTATGAATGCCCGTTAAAAGAAAAATGTTGGCAAAATGTGCCTGACGGCAGCGTTTTTGAACTGAGCGGCGGCAACAGAATACCTGGTGAATTATGGAAACAAGGCTATACATACCTAAAAGATGTGCCAGCCAATATGTTGGAGTTTAACGAAAAACAGCGTAACCAAATTATAGCTTACCAACAAGGCCAAGCCCATATAGAGAAAGAAAAGATAGAAGAATGGCTAAAGCAGCTGCAATACCCTCTTTATTTTCTAGACTTTGAAACTTATGATACCGCCGTACCTCTCTATGATGGCTGCCGCCCCTACCAAAAAATACCTTTTCAGTTTTCCTTGCATATACAACAGGAAAAAGACGGCCCCATTACCCACATTTCATACTTAGCCAACGGACATGGCGATGAAAGAGCTGAGTTTGCTGCCGTTCTTAAACAATCTCTAGGAGAAAACGGCAGTATCGTAGTATATTACGATAGTTTTGAGAAAAAGGTTATCCGTGAGATAGGCGAACTCTTTATGGAGTATGCTCAATGGAGTGAGGAAACTTGTCAAAGAGTAGTGGATTTACTGGTGCCTTTTCAAGAGTATTATTTTCATAGTCAGTTACAAAAGGGTAGTACTTCTATTAAAAAAGTATTGCCGGCCTTAAGCGATAAGAATTACGACGACATGAATATAAGCAACGGCGAACTGGCTAGCTATTATTTTACTCGCATTGTGCTGGGTAAAGCCTTAGACGACGAGAAAAGTAAAACCAGACAAGATCTGTTAGATTATTGCCAATTAGATACCTATAGCATGGTGCTTTTGATATCAGCTTTATACAAACTAGCCAATGGCCAGACCATAAAACTTAAAAAAGATAAGCCTAAACTAAATGAACAATTAAGGTTCCCAATATAAAATGCGCATAAAGGAAAGGGCAATGAAAAAATATCTTAGAGTTATGTTAACTGTCATAATGATTGTTTTATGCACGGTAGGGCTTACAGCTTGCAACAATCAAGAAAGAACAAAACCTCATGTACCCAATACGCCTTACGAGCCGCCGCAGACTATTGTCAAAGCCGGTGAATATAGTGTTCATTTTATAGACGTGGGCCAAGGCGATGCTATTCTGATAGACTATGGTGAATTTGAAATTTTGATAGATGCCGGCGATAACGCCAAAGTTAATCGTGATAACCTTATTAATTATCTTAAAAACTATGTGGATGGCCCGATAGAATATGTAGTGGCAACACACTCCGACCTCGACCATATAGGCGGTATGAACGATGTTTTTTCGCAGTTTGAAGTAGGAGCTTTTTGGCACAACGGCAGGATGGACGGCACCGCTACTGCCCGAAATCTAATGAGCCAAGTAGGAAATAAAGGCGTACCTAATCATATTGCACAAATAAACGACCAGATTACCTTTAACGGAATTACGCTTACCGTTATTTCCACCAATGCTCCCAGCTATGATAATAATAACAGCAGTATAGTGTTTATACTTGATGACGGCAACACACGCATGCTTTTGACGGGAGATGCTGAAAGGCCGGCTGAACTAAACTATATCCAATATATAACTGCGCCCATAGATATCATTAAGATAGGACACCATGCTTCGCGCACTTCTACTTGTGATGAACTTTTGGCAGTATGTCAACCGAAAACAGCTATTTATATGAGTAAAACCGGTAATTCTTATGGTCATCCTCACATTGAGATAATAACCAAACTGCAATCTTTAGAAATAGCTATATACGGCACTGACACTATGGGAGATATCATAATAGCCGTAACACAAGCTGGCTACACGATATCCACACAAAAGTGAGATTCAAACAACAAAATATTCTTAATAGTGTTAATTATAGGTCTTTTGATGCTTGTGTACTGATAAAACAAGTTTGGTTTGATTATATTTTTAGGGCCTAGACTAGAATAGAGGCCCCTTGGGTGATTTTCAGTAAACCAGATATGAGAAAAAATATTAAGACATCTACCGTCTTTTTGTGTCCATTTATTTGACTATAGAGCGGGCGTGTTATAAATAGTATGCCACAGCTGCTTCTTTCTGTTCAATAGAATACCGTTGTATTTTTAATTTATGGTGAAGCACTCCTGTTTTAAGATATTCTTTATGCCAAAGGCGCAATATATTGCCATGTTGATACTCAGACATCCTTATATCGTATCAGCAACCTTTAGACCATTTTTAATTAAGAGCTTTACCGCTTTCATGCGGTCTTCGTATGAATACATCAAACTCCTCCTGTCTTACTATAACAAGTCCAGGATTTTGTCCGCACCCCTGACCACAACTAAAACTTTTCAGCATGTCTAAAAGTTTTACACAAGTTTTACGCAAATTTTACCAAAATATGATGTTACGCTTTATTTTTAGCCGTATGATTTAAGTAACCATAGAATTTTAAAAAAGGAGGTGATGTATATTGCGATAAATTTTACCAAAACATAATGTCGTATTTACTTTTAGACCATTTAAGTAACCATAAAATTTTAAAAAGGAGCTATCATGATAATCAAATCAATACAAAGAACTCTCTCGTTAGTGTTGTCGATATTCATACTTTTGACGACGTTTTCGGCTACAACCTTTGCGGCAGAGACCGTAAATTCAGACATGGCGGTGAGAAACGCTATCGCAAGTGTTCCAGCTGGCGAAAGTATTGAAATCAACGTGACTGATAATATTATCCTGACTGGCGTGATTACGATTCCAGCCAATGTAAATGTTAACCTCTATTCATCTACAGGTGCAACAATCACTGCGGCAGCAGGCAATCGTCATTTCGACGTACGCACAGGTGCCTCTCTAACTCTTACCAATATCACTCTTGACGGAAATTATAATAACTTTGGCAACGCCCTATACAATCCTAACAATTTCCCTCATGGCGGCATTGATAATTCCGGTATTTTGACGCTCAACAAAGGAGCAGTCATTACCAATTGTTATGGTGCTACCTATGGTGGCGGTGTCTATA
>WRFJ01000088.1 GCA_009778865.1 Chloroflexota bacterium
AGCTGCTCCCAGCCCTTTAGATATTTCTGCTAATTTTTTGGCGTCTTTATAATAAGTTACAGCTGCTACAATGGCTTTTGCGGTGGCTGCCGGATTAGATGATTTAAATATGCCACTGCCCACAAATACTCCTTCAGCACCCAAAGCCATCATTAAAGCAGCATCGGCCGGAGTAGCCACGCCGCCGGCAGCAAAATTAACTACCGGAAGTTTACCATTTTCGTTAATATATACTACTAAATCATAGGGAGCATCAATATTTTTGGCGTAAGCCATAAGTTCGTCTTTTTGCAGACTTTTTATATGTCGTATATCACCGTTTATTTGGCGCATATGGCGCACAGCTTCTACGATATTACCGGTGCCGGCTTCACCTTTGGTACGCATCATAGCAGCACCTTCACCTATGCGGCGTAAAGCTTCGCCTAAGTTTCTAGCACCGCATACAAACGGCACGGCATATTCACTTTTTAATATGTGGTTTACTTCATCTGCCGGGGTTAATACTTCACTTTCGTCAATATAATCTACCCCCAAAGCTTCTAAAATACGTGCCTCAGTAATATGGCCGATACGGCATTTAGCCATGACGGGAATAGATACGGTCTCCATGATTTTAAGAATCATCTCAGGGTCGCTCATGCGAGCTACACCGCCATCTTTACGTATATCTGATGGGACACGTTCTAAAGCCATAACGGCGCAAGCTCCAGCATCCTCAGCTATTTTAGCTTCGGCAGCATTAGTTACGTCCATAATAACACCACCCTTAAGCATTTGTGCTAAGCCGGCTTTTATTTGAAAACTACCCAATTCTTTCATCTTTTGATCCCTTTTATCTGTAACAGCAATTTATTTTACATTTAAATCTATCTTTTAGGCAACTCTACACCAGCTTTGCCAGCTAATAAAAAACCCGCCCTTTAACTAACTGTCAAGGGCGGGTTAAAATCGCGAAGTCACTTAAAGGCTATTTCTTAAGTACCAACTCGTTCCATTTAGCAAAGAAGTTTTCGTAGCCCATATGCGCGGAAACCATTTCGGCAATCACAAAAAGTGCGATTATGGCAATGACTACCAAGATGAAAATGAAAGTTTGTTTTTTCATCATTTGTGTATAGCCTCCGTTGTTTGGAAATACGTTTATTTACAACATATTAAGCTTTTTAACAGGGTAGTGTCAAATCTTATTTTTAATACAAACAAGCTTTTAAAGTAAGTCGTTTTAATGTGTGTGTATTTATTTTCCAGCTTTTTTATGCTGATATCTTTGTAAGCTAAAGATAAATACGTTATAATAGCTTTCGTAAAATTTTACTAAGCCGGTGTAGCTCAGTGGTAGAGCAGCAGTTTCGTAAACTGCGTGTCAAGAGTTCGACTCTCTTCATCGGCTCCATTTTTAAACGTAAAACCTGCTCATTTTCGGAGCAGTTTTTGTTGTTGATTTAGCAAATGGCACTAATTTGGCACTAATTAATCGCAAAAAAATATTACACCCCTGTTAAGACAAGGTTATCAAAGGCTCTGGCAGCACTTTCCTGTAAACCCGGCGTTACATGACTGTAAGTATCTAAAGTTACTTGAATACTGGAATGTCCGAGTCTTTCTTGTACAATTTTAGGATGTACACCCTGTTTTAACATTAAGGAAGCATGAGTATGTCTGGCATCATGTAGTCTTATTCCTTCTAAACCTGCTTTTTTGGTCAGCTTTATCCAGTTATGAGTAATCGTATTTGGCAATAATGGTTTTCCGTCATAATGACAAAATATTAAATCATTTTCATTAAATGCCAAATAGCCAAGAGATAATCTAAAATTATTTTGTGTTATTTTGTGTTCTTTAAGCAGTTCAACAGTAGAAGGTGATAAAGCAACGGCTCTTCTGCTTTTTTCGCTTTTAGGCTCTTTGAATATTAATGCGCCGGTATTTTTTAAATGATGCAAAGACCTTGTTATATAAACTTGCCCTTTGCCAAAGTCAATATCCTGCCATCTCAAAGCCAATAATTCGCTTCTTCTCATGCCGGTAAAAATAGCTAAATAAAACAAAATGTAATATGGCGTATTCTTGGCCAGTTCCAAAAAACGCTTTACATCGCTCTCGTTCATAAATTTCATTTCAGGTCGTTTGGTTTTAGGTATAATTACCGCATCTACCGGATTTCTGACTATTAACCCCATTTTAACGGCATATTGCAAAGCTGTATGCAAACAAACAATATGATGTTTAACTGACATATTACTTAAACCACCACTACCATCAATGCGTCCATTTTCCAGTTTTTCTGTTATATAACTTTGAATCATATTAGGCTGCAATTGTACAAGCAGTACTCCGCCGAATGCCGGAATTAAATGCCTTTGAATAATGGCTTCGTATTCTTCAGCTGTTCTCTGCGATACGTTGATATAAGCATAATCCCTCAGCCATCTCTCCAAAAACTCAGCCAACGTTCCCTTACTCGGTTTAACGTAAGAACCGGTTTCATACTGGTGTATAAGCTCGTTTAAGCGTTTTTCAGCGGCTTTCTTGCTGCTGCCGACTGTTTCATAATGGGAAATATATTTTCCTGTCTTAGGATCTTTACCAAGACTGACTTTTATCCTGTAGCTGTCACCTCGTTTAATAATACATCCTCTCATTCTGTTTCAGCCTCCTTCTCCTCTATTTTATTCTTATTGAACGAAACCTTACCTTTTGCAAACTTGCTCATGAATTCCGTCATCTCCGGATCTTGCTCGGCTAGTTTCTGAAACTCTTTGTCTTGCTCGGTCATTTTTTGAGAAAATGTTTTTAAAAATTGATTAAAAGAACCAAGAGCAAGCTGTTCTACTTTCTTTTCCCAAAGTAATTGATCTAATTCACTACTATCAAACTTTTTCTTATCTTTTTCATCTTGATTTTTATCGTTTTTATCTTTATTTAAAAAAAAGAACAAAGCTTCTTGTATTGAATATGTCTTGGCAATTAGAAAATGAAAGTATAATTTAATTTCCTCTGCACCTCCCTTAGTCTCATCTTTTATCTGCATCTCGCTTAAAGCTTCTTCTATAAACGGTCTGAGAATGACATACCAAATAGCATCCCTAATAGAGAGGTTAAAAGAATTAACGCTGGCAATATTCTTAAGTCTTTCTATAAACTGACCGCCGGTCAATATATCGGCAGGAATAGGAAAAGGCAGTTTACCTAGCTTTGTTTCCGCAAGATTAACCGTGTCCTTCATGAATCTATCCATGATCTTATCTAGATTTTTTTTGAGACAGACTATATATTTAATGCAATCCGGCGGAAAATACATCCAGTATTCTTTACATGCTGCTAAAGTCCATTTTTCATCTAACGGGCTGTATTTTTTTCTGGCTGCCGTAATCATTTTGGCAGCAGTACCCGGAGTAGGGGGAACCTCACCCATTTTCTTTAGGTCTTTAATAACCTTAGTAGCCAGCTGAACACGTGGCATATCCATATTTTCAATGGCTTGCATGGCTACATAGCTTTTAACTATATCAGAATGCTCTCTGGGCTTACGCAATCCGTCTGCTCGAAATCTCTTTTGTGGCATTTTTCCCATTCTTTCAATTCTCCATAAGTTTATAATAAATTCCTTTACACTAATTCTATCTTCTGCTATAGTATTTGTCAAGAGAAGAAAATACTCTAATAGACAAGAATGAGAGGTAAAAGAGATGAATGAAGAGAAGAAAGTCTTAACCGTCAAAGAGCTAGCTAAAGAATTAAGAATATCTCCTAACCTAGCTTATCAGCAGATAAGGCATGGTTTTATCTATTCTTTAAAACTAGGCGACAGATATCTTATCCCCCGTAAAGCCATAGATGACTTACTAGCCGGAACTAACTCTAAAGGAAAATAGCAAACCCCCAGAAAGTTTTTTCTTTCAAGCCTTACAAAAAAGATATTCGGCCATACAGACGGAAAACACAAGGACGCATGCGAGTCTTTTTGCGAGGAGTATAGCACCGCAAAAAGACGGCTCCTTGTGTAACGTCGGTCGGCCGGTAAAATCACCCCATAAGGCTTAAAAGAAAACGGCTAAAAGTGGGCTAGCCTTAGTATTACCTAGCCCACTTTTGTAAAATTTAGCTTTGATTAGCTTTACTTTAAAAAATGATTTTACGA
>WRFJ01000089.1 GCA_009778865.1 Chloroflexota bacterium
ATGGGCAGCTACCCCTTTAACGGCTACGGCGCTTGTATTCAATAAGATAGTGTAATAGTAGGTGATAAAAATATGATGTGGCTAATAATCGGCTTAGTACTGGGCAGTGCCTTCGGAGCATTGTTTTGGTTTTTAAATAAAAAGAACTTCAGCCTTAAATGGTATGAATGGCTTATCGGCATAGTCGGTATTGTACTGCTTCTTTTGACTATTCAAAATTTTATCGGCAGCTTTGCAGAATGGGAACCTAAAGCTGCTTGGGCATTCTTACTGGTAGTAGGTCTTCCAGCATTAATTCTCATAGCAGTGGCCGGCGTACTGGCTTTTATGAGATTTAATAAAAACGAATCGTAGACTTAAATCATCCAAAATATCAATGCTTTGCCGGTTAGTCACAAACTAACCGGCAAAGTTTATTTTTAGTCCAAAAAGTAAAAATGATAAATCTTTCTTAAGGCAAAGCCCATTAAAGCTTTAACATCAGCCGATTAATTTTTGGAAAAACTAATGTTTATTGTTATAATAATCTCGCTATTTATGCCCGTGCCAAACACGCGTTTAAATAAAATATGAAGGAGACTGTTGATGGCCAAAACTATTGTTTGGTTCAAAGAAGTCGGCAAAAACGATATCGGCGTTGCCGGCGGCAAAGGTGCAAACTTAGGTGAAATGACCCGTGCCGGCATACCTGTACCTCCCGGCTTTATTGTAACTTCCCAAACCTATTTTGAATTTATACAGCAAGCCAATCTCACCGAAAAGCTGGGCTCCCTCCTGCGGGTAGTAGACCCCGACGACAGCAAAACTCTAAACAATATTTCCATTGAAATTAAGAAAATGATTTTAACAGCCGAGATGCCAAGCGATATTGCCGTCAGCATTAAAGCTGCTTACAAAGAGATGGGACAAGGCCGAGTAGCGGTACGCTCCTCAGCTACTGCCGAAGACTTGCCCGAAGCTTCTTTTGCCGGCCAGCAGAGTACTTATTTAAATATCGAAGGACCGGACGAAGTCGTTTCGGCTGTTAAACGCTGTTGGGCTTCCCTTTTTGAGGCCAGAGCTATTTATTATAGAGAACAGCATAATTTTGATCATTTTAGCGTAGGTATTGCCGTACCGGTGCAAAAGATGGTGCAATCTGAAGCTTCCGGGGTAGCTTTTACTGTTGAGCCCATTACTTCCAACGTCGACCAAATAGTTATTGAAGCTATTTACGGTTTGGGCGAAGGCTTGGTTTCGGGCGAAGTAAAACCCGATCTTTTCATTATAAATAAAGAAGACGGCAATGTAATATCCCGTAATATCGCCCTTCAGGATACTATGCTCATCCGTAATCCTGACATAACCGCCCAAGAAATGAATATCTGGGCTCCAGTCATTAACTCAATGCGCGAAAAACAAAAAATTTCCGATACCGAGCTGCAAAAGCTTATTAAGACAGTTAAAGGCATCGAAAAACACTATGGTCAGCCTCAGGATATTGAGTGGGCTAAAGAAGGCTCGGAAATCTATATTTTGCAGACCAGACCGGTCACCACCATTGTAGAAGGCGGTGTGGAAAAAGAAGAAGAAATAGATGCCCCAATACTTTTGGACGGCGATGCTGCCTCTCCAGGCTTAGCCACCGGTCCAGTAAAAATTATTCACGACCCCACCCAAATTGATAAGGTATTTGAGGGAGATATTTTGGTGGCCGAGATGACCACGCCCGACTTTGTGCCGGCTATGAAACGTGCAGCAGCTATCGTGACCGATAAGGGTGGCCGTACTTCTCATGCTTCGATTGTTTCTCGTGAACTGGGTATCCCCTGTATCGTAGGCACTACCGAAGCTACTAAAATTTTAAAGAACGGTCAGATTATCACCGTAGACGGGGCCAATGGTAAAGCTTACAACGGCAAAGTCACCCGCAACGTGCAAAGCAATGCCATGGCCGACATGGTGCGCGCTAATTTAGTCACCAAAACTAAAGTTTATGTAAATCTAGCTCAACCCGACTTGGCTGAAAGAGTAGCCGCTAAAAATGTCGACGGCATCGGCTTAATGCGGGCTGAGTTTATTGTCTCGGCTATTGGCAAACATCCCAAATATATGATTAAGAACGGCTTGCAGGAAGAGTTTATTTCTAAACTCACAGAAGGTTTAATGAGCTTTGCTAAAGCTTTTTATCCCCGTCCAGTAGTCTACCGCACCACCGACTTCAAAACTAACGAATACCGCGATCTTTTGGGCGGCAAAGAATTTGAAGAATACGAGGAAAACCCCATGATCGGCTACCGCGGTGCTTCTCGCTATATTGCCGACCCCGATTCGTTTGATATGGAAATTGCTGCTATCAAACGCTGCCGCGA
The DNA here is from genome assembly GCA_009778865.1 of Chloroflexota bacterium. Taxonomy (GTDB): domain Bacteria; phylum Chloroflexota; class Dehalococcoidia; order Dehalococcoidales; family WRFJ01; genus WRFJ01. The sequence continues at coordinate 2,352 of WRFJ01000089.1, forward strand.
AAAATACGACAATTTACATGTTATGATTCCGTTTGTACGCACAGTAGTAGAAATGAAAAACGTCAAAACTATTTTGGAGAAAAAAGGCCTCTCAAGAAGTGAAAATTTCAAGCTATGGATGATGGCCGAGATTCCGGCCAACGTTATTCTTATAGACGAATTTATTGATGTAGGTATTGATGGCATTTCCATCGGTTCTAACGACTTAACCCAGCTTACTTTAGGTATTGACCGTGACAGCAGCAGGCTGGCCGACCTCTTCGACGAGCGCAACCCGGCCGTACTGAAATCTTTGGAAAAACTAATTACTGTATGTAAAGAACGTGGCATCACATGTGGCATATGCGGTCAGGCTCCCTCTTTCTACCCAGATCTCACCGAAAAACTGGTTAAATGGGGCGTGACTTCGGTATCTGTTTCACCTGATATGATAGGTACTACCCGCGAGATTATAGCTAAAGCCGAAGCTAAACTTAGAGAAGTAACTAAATAACCAATAAGAGGTCTTTGGATTGGATAACACCAAAAACATTCGCCAAAGAACCGAAATTAAAGAAGAAAGCCTGTCGCCTTTTGCCCAAAGGAGCAGGCTTTCTTTGGGTAGAGCAGTATTTGAAGAGCCCTGTGCTTTACGTACCGATTTTGTGCGTGACCGCGACCGCATCATCCATTGCAAAGCTTTTCGCAGATTAAAACATAAGACACAGGTCTTTATGGCCCCGGAAGGTGACCATTTTGTTACGCGCCTTACCCATACTTTGGAAGTTTCACAAATAGCCCGCACTATAGCCCGAGCTTTAAACCTAAATGAAGATCTTACAGAAGCCATTTCTTTAGGCCATGATCTGGGTCATACTCCATTCGGCCATATAGGCGAGCGCGCCCTTTCTGAGATGCTGGAGGAAAATTTCCGCCATAATGAGCAAAGTCTACGAGTGGTAGATTTACTGGAGAAAAACGGTAAAGGTTTAAACCTTACTTTAGAAACACGTGACGGCATATTACACCACAGTAAAAGCAAAGTGGATATGGCCGAGGCTCATAGTCAAGATGCTAAGACTTTAGAAGGGCAAATATGTAAAATAGCCGATGCCGTAGCTTACATTAATCATGATTTAGGCGATGCTTTGCGAGCTGGTATCTTTAAAGAGAACGAACTACCCAAAGAAAGTATAAAAGTACTGGGTTCTCACCACTCGCAAAGAATAAACGCTTTGGTAACAGACATTGTATATACTTCATGGGATGCTACTGGTGAAAATGGTTTGGACGTTAAACCATATATACATATGAGCTTACAGGTAGCCTCTGCAGCTAATGCCCTGCGCGATTTTCTGTTTGAAAGAGTATATATGCGTTCTGACAATAACGAGACCCACTATAAGGACATAGTGGCTGCTATCTTTCAATACTATCTAAAACATCCGCAAGAAATCCCCGCTGAGTATTTTATACACGCTCCACACCATAATAAACGTGCTGTAGCCGACTTTATCGCCGGCATGACTGACAACTATGCTTTGTGCACATACAATAAACTACGATTAGTATAATATAGGCTCACGCCTAAACTATTAACTAACCTTTTGAAAAATCCCCTCTTTGAAACTGGGCATATTTTTAGGGCTTTTTTGTTTTTCTGGCACACAGATGATACAAAAATTTAAACAAGATGGTAAAATATAAATTTGAAACATTGTCCCCGCCCCCGATAATTGGGCCAGTTTCAGAGTTAGAACGTAATAATATATACTGACTTTGAAAGGGAACTTAACATG
>WRFJ01000090.1 GCA_009778865.1 Chloroflexota bacterium
AAGTACCCACTCCCACCATTTAACAGCTATCTTCTTATTAAAGACATAAGCTACCAGTAGTGTTAAAGCAGCTACCAAAACAATAGTAAATAATGTCCACCACATAATATTATTTTATCTCCTTTCTTTTTCTTTATATCTATTGGCCGCGCTGGCGGTAAGCGCCATCTCTGGCTAAAACAGTAGAATCAACACCGTTAGTTGGCCAGGACTTATCCCACCATTTACTTCTGTCAGCACCAAAATCCAGATTAAAGCCGTAGAAGTCATCGGCCTTGGCAAAGAAGCCGTTTAATAAACTGGTAGTAGAGACCATAGGTTTAACAAATTCATGAATACCGGCACCCGAATTAGAATTGAAAGTACAGGTGCCGATACAATTGGAACAACCCGGTAAACCATCCCAGCCGTAGCGACAAGCAGTAGCATCCCAGAAAAAATTCTCTTTACCGGGAGTGTGCCAACTGACGGCTATTTTATTGTGATTATATTTGAAATCCGATGGATTAAAATGATCCCAGGTAGGTTCCTTGTCAGTAGTGATAGCGCCTGTTGGACAAGTAGTGGCGCATTTGGCGCAGGTTTTGCAGAAACGGAATATGCCGGCATCAATGGGAGCATTAGGAGCCAAAGGCATATCGGTAAAGATAGAAAAACAGCCGTTGGTCGGACCTAACTCCGGTGAAATGACTACATTAGATTGGCGGCAAGATTCAGCAGCACCAGTCATAATAGCATCGCAAAGGCCTGGTAACCAGGTACGGGTAGGCTGGTAATAACCGAAACCATTATAACCCAGATAACGCAAGAAAAGTTGCAGGGAACTGTAGGTAACTGGGAAATCACGGTAACGTTTACCGTTACTCATCTGACCCAATTGCCCGCGACCGCCATCTTCAGTGGCACCTTGTCTCCAAAGCTCTTTAGGAGTAGCAAACAATAATGATATGCCATAAATGGGTTTGGCATAGGGAACTACATATTTACCACTGGCGGAGCCGCCGTTTTGTTCATAAGCCCAAGTAGCTGTTTGGTCTACCACAAATGGCGTGCCGTTGGCGGCAATATTATTAGCCATATTCATTTCTTCGGCTGTAAACTTAGTAAAATAAACACCTGTGGCACCATAAAATCTGGCTATGGCACGTATCATTTTGGAATTTTCTTCAGGTGTGCCGCTGTATGGCACTAAATCGGCCGGTCTGCTGACGTTTTGTGCCAAAGCCCACACTAAATTACTGTTAGTTAAGCCAGCATTAGCTGCGTAATCTCTAGCTTGAAAACCTGCTAAATTGGCTTTCATATCTCTGCTGGAGTTAGCATTGGCCTTACTTGTCATGGCATTATACGCTTGTTCACCCATAGCAGCACTAAAAACATCAGCGCTGGAAATGGTTTTACTATTGTCGTTTTTAGAAAGATTCATTAGCGAGTAATCGACTTTAACAGAAGGGTCGCCTAAAGGGCGTTCTTTAACCCACCACGGTCTGTTGCAGCTTTTATCTACACTATCTCCGGCAGATAAGATATCGTCAAATGAACCGAAAGTAAATGAAGCTGCGCCGACGGCAGTAGCACCGGCAGCACCTAAGCCTATAGCTTTCATAAAGGTTCTGCGGGATATCGTTGAGTGGAATTTATTCATATTATTAATCACTTTCCTTTTGTATCTTGTTTTATAATCCAGAATACCAAAGCCGTAACGATGACGGCAAAGATGTTGCCGACAAAAATAGAATTGGTAGACCCCCTTTCTTTTTTTTGTTATTTTTGCTAGTTAAATTCTGCCAGCGTTGTTTCTTAGGAGTTGTTGTTAAGAGATATTTAACTGCCATAACAAAATTCGGTGAATACTTGATATTGTTAACCGGTTTTTATAATTTATAATTTATATAGGTTTTTTGTCAATAGATTTATTAAAAAAGGCCTAAGAACCCTTGACAAGAATATTGAGCAAGCCGACATTTATCTCAAATACAAAAGCAAGAAGGCATTGACCGAAGCCGAGCAAATCATTTTCACAGCAGCAAATAACTACCTAAAAGGCGTGGTGAACGGCAAGACCACCCTACCGACAAAAAAATGAAAAGCCGAGCGCGTCAAGCTGACCGCCGGTATCAAACAACTTGATAGAGAGTACTATGCGCTCAAAGACACGAAATCAAAGAAGCCGAGCAAATCCGCAAGAGCGTTTACAGTATCGTGCAGCAGGGGGGAATAGGAACGGAAACCGCGCAGGGTGCAAGATATGGAGTGTTAAAATCTTTTTAGAAAGCTATTGATATATATCATACCGTGATGTATAATTGCTATATCACTGTATGATATATTATACTGTGATGTAATAATTCTGAAAGGGGTAAGTATTGCGAGTATGGATAAGCTGATGAAGCGATTTATCCCAATGAGTGAAACAATGTTTTACATTCTTTCATCGTTGACAGAAGAACGACATGGATACGGTATTATGCTCTATGTGCAAGAATTGACTAACGGTCGCATAGTTCTTGGCGCAGGGACAATCTATCAAACGCTTTCTAAATTGGAACGGGATAAATTGATTATCCCAACTAACGAGATTAACCGAAAAAAGAATTACATTATTTCTAATGTCGGACGCACAATCTTGATACGCGAAGCAGAGCGCATCTGTGAATTATCTTTAATTGCAAAGGAGTTGTTAGCATGAACAAAAAGACAATTTGGTTTTCCGCATTTCGCAAGGTAGTTCCTGCTGACTTTGAAGAATGGATGGAGAACCTTGCCAAAGATGGTTGGAACATTGATAAACTTGGACAGTTTGGAGCTTTCAAAATTAAGCTCCATAAAACCGAACCGAAAACGTATCGTTATGTCTTTGACCTGAATGTATGTCCTAAAAAGGACTACAAACATACTTATGAGCAGTTCGGTTGGGAATATGTTGGTAGGATGTCAAGTTGCTTTGTCTGGCGAAAGGAGTACACTGACGTACGCCCAGAGTCATTCTCCGACAGAGAAAGCCTCATACAGCGTAACAAACGATTGAAGAATGCTTTTTGTGTCATACTCATTATGATGTTAGTACCGATAGCCGCCGCGCTTGTAGGCGGCAGCGTCCTGTTTGTTAATGGAGATGTTGGAAAGGCTTATGCTCTTATCCCGTTTGTATTGTTTTTTGCGGGTATCAGTATCTACTTGAGTTGGGTGATACGGCAACTAAACAAAAATCTTGAACGATAAATTACGAAACCGAAACCGCGCATTAGCTAAATACAAGAGGCACAATCCTAACAAGGCTAAAAAACTCTGTGAGGATTTTCTTATCCACTAAATCAGAAACGCTGTAACACCGATATGTAGACATTTACCGCTTTTTGGCAGCCTGTAAACCCGGCTTATTACAGGTTTTTTGTTACGCTAAAATGCCGTTTTGCGAGGTTAGAGAGAGATACCCTACTAGCCCCACGAAACGGCATTAACCTATCTACAAGACGCGTTTTGCGCCCCTGTTTGTAAACTTTTTCCCGATTGAAAAAACGTCCTTGACAAAACAGTCTTAACAGCTTATTTATAGGCACACTAAACGTAGCAGCATTAACATATGTGACGTAAGACGAAAATACCCTCTTTAATTAACCTTAAAAGGGTATCGCGGCTATCGTAATTTTTTATCTAAACACACTTTAATGAAGATAGTTTTTAAGTTATTTCTACCATGCGACAAAAATAACTATGTATACTATGATCGGCAGTCAACTCAGGATGAAAAGAAGTTACCAGTATTTTACCTTGCTTAGCAGCTACAATAGTGTCGTCTGGCAAAGTGCAAAGAATATCCACTGTTTTAGCAACTTGCACAATGCGCGGCGCACGGATAAATACTGCTTGTATTTTGTTATCTATTCCTTGAAAATCAAGTTCCTGACTAAAACTGTCCATTTGACGGCCGAAAGCATTACGCTCGGTAGTAATATCTATAGCTTTCAAAGGATTCATGGGATTACGTCCTTGATTTAAAATTTTA
>WRFJ01000091.1 GCA_009778865.1 Chloroflexota bacterium
AAGTAGCAGCCCCCAGACCCAGAGCTTTCATAAAGTCCCGTCTGGAAATAGTTGAATGGTTTTTTCTCATGCCTTTTTCTCCTTTTTATAGTTGGTTATATAAATTGACTGTTTTTAATATTTTTTAAACGACTAAAAATATCTAAATATTAATAAATATCAATACATGTAAACAATATTAACATTTCCACTCTGTGTACGCAATAGTTTTTGTGCCAATATTTGTTGAGCAGGACTTTTTTATTCAGTTTTTAGAAAGGCCGTTGTGCACTGATAATAAATTAAGCTATTATATAATTAGTTTTAAAACCTTTAGTAGAAAGAGATGGTTATAAACATGGATGCATTATATATAGTACTTATCGTTATTGCTATGCTAATACTGTTTTTGCTTACAGGCATTCGCATAGTACGCCCTACTCATCAGGGCCTTATTGAGCGCTTTGGTAAATATCAGCGTACAACCAATGCTGGTTTTAACTACATAATACCTGTTGTTGATCGTATGGTATACGTTAATATTACTGAGCAAATGGTAGATGTAGCTAGACAAACAGTGATCACCAAAGATAAACTAAATGCTGAAGTTGATGCTTTAGTTTATTATCAGATTGTTGATGCCAAAGCTTCTGCTTATAATGTAGATAATCATCGCATTCAGCTCACTAGTTTAGCGCGTACAACTTTGCGTGCTGTTATAGGCAAAATGACTCTTACTGAAGCTAATGAAAACCGTAATGAGATTAATGCCCAAGTAGAAGGTATTTTAGGCAAAGAAACTAAGTCTTACGGCGTAAATGTATTACGAGTGGAAATACAAAGCATAGATCCGCCTCATGATGTGCAAATGGCAATGAACGAGGTGGTTAAAGCCGAACAAAAGAAGATAGCCGCTACCGATATCGCCAACGCTTTGGAAATTGAATCTGATGGTAAACGCCGTGCGCTAATTAAAGAGGCTGAGGGTTTTAGAGAAGCGCAGATATTGAAAGCTCAAGGTGAAGCTTCGGCTATTGTGACAGTCGCTGAGGCTGAAGCGGAAGCTATTAAAAAAGTTTCCGAAAGTTCGCGTACTTATTTTAAAGAAGGTGCTGTGGAATATAAAAGATTAGAGACCACTGAAGCTTCTTTAAAGAACAACAGTAAGATTGTTATTGATGGCAATTCCAGCTTGGTCAATGTAATAGGCGACTTGTCCGGTTTACGTTCTATGGAACGTGAAGAGAAAACCATAATAGCGGAAAAACCGGTAATAGCAATGGAAACAAAGTCTGTAGTTAAGAAAAAATAGCGATATTTGAACAAAATAAATGCTTGCTCGTATGTTTGTAGCGATGCGAGCAAGCATTTATTTTTCTATTTTTATAAAGACTAATTAGAAGTAGATATGGCTACTGCACTATCCCCATCATCAAGATCTATGATCTTAACACCTTGGGTAGTGCGTCCTTGAATGGAAATGCCTTTGGAGTTTTCGCCTTCGCCTTCGCGGATAGGCGTGCGAATTACAATGCCGTTTTTAGTAATAACCATCAGTTCTTCGTTAGTTGAAACGACTTCAGCACCTACTACTTTACCACTTTTTGTTACTACGTTAAAAGTACGTACACCGCTGCCTGAACGTTTTTGGCGCGGGTAATCTTGTTGCGGAGTAAGCTTGCCGTAACCGTTTTCTGAAGCTACTAAAACGTATTGGCTTTCCTTCATAATGTCCATAGCTACTACACTATCTCCACTGCCAAGCTTAATACCGCACACACCGCCGGAAGCACGCTGTGAAGTGCGGATATCGCTAGCCGGGAAAGTAATAGATTGCCCATGTTCCGTAATGATAATTACATCTTCGTTTTCATCAGCGATACAGGCTGATACTAACTCGTCGCCTTCTGCGAAATCCATAGCTAAAAGACCGCTGGAGCGTACGGCAGCAAACTCTGAGAGATTTATTTTTTTTACTTCCCCCATTTTAGTAGCCATAATCATATAACGGCCTTCTTTAAACTCCGGCACCGCCATAATAGTTGTAACGCGTTCTTTTTCACCAATAGGGAAGAGATTTATAACAGCCATACCTTTGGCGGTACGATTGCGGTCTTCTGGTAATTCATGACATTTATTACTGAATATTTTACCGCGTGTAGTAAAGAATAAGATACAATCATGAGTATCGGCGATGGTTAAGTGGCGCACATCATCTTGTTCGCGTACTGTCATGCCTATAATGCCCTTGCCACCTCTGTGTTGAGCACGATAAACTTGTGCAGGTACTCTTTTAACAAAACCGCGGCTTGAAATAGTTACCACCATGCTTTCGTGGGGCACCAAGTCTTCTTCTGAGAAAGTAGCTACGGCTTGTTCGGCAATTTCTGTGCGGCGCAAGTTAGCATACCTTTCTTTAACTTCCAATATCTCCTGACGCACAATAACTAAAATACTCTTTTTGTCGTTTAAAATACCTATGAGCTTTTCTATAAGTTTTAACAGAACATCGTATTCTTCTTTAATTTTAGTGCTTTCAAGCTTAGCCAGTCTTTTTAATTGCAAGTCTAAAATAGCTTGTGTTTGCGCTGCCGACAAAGCAAATTCGGTCATCAGTTGGCTTTTAGGTTCGTCGCCAAAGCGAATAATTTCTATGACGCGGTCAATATTGTCTAAAGCTATAGTTAAACCTTCCAATATATGGGCACGCTCTTTGGCACTTTTTAGTTCAAAACGGGTGCGTTTAGTAACTACTTCTTGTCTAAACTCTACAAAAACGCGCAAAGCTTCTTTGAGAGTGAGGGTTTGCGGCTGACCGTCTACCAAAGCAATCATATTAATAGGAAAAGAGCTTTGCAGAGCAGTGTATTTATATAAAGCATTGAGCACTTTTTGTGGTTGAGCATCACGTTTAAGCTCAATAACTACACGCATTCCTTGTCTGTCACTTTCATCGCGTACTTCGCCTATGCCCACCACTGTTTTTTCTTTACCCAAGTCGGCAATTTTGGCTACCAAAGCAGCTTTGTTGGTTAGATAAGGTAGTTCAGTGATAACTATTTTGCGTTTATCTGTATCATTGCCTTCAGAAATATAAACACGAGCGCGCACTATCACTTTGCCTTGTCCCGTAGCAAAAGCTTGTTTTATACCTTCTTTGCCTAGAATAATACCAGCGGTAGGAAAATCAGGACCTTTGACGTGTTGCATTAAGCTTTCCAAGGAAATGTTTTCATCGTCTATATAAGCTACCAAGGCATCACATACTTCGCCAAGGTTATGCGGAGGGATATTGGTGGCCATGCCTACAGCAATACCTGAAGAGCCATTAATAAGCAGGCCTGGCAAGCGAGTTGGCAACACTATCGGCTCGGTCAGTGAGTCGTCAAAGTTGTTACTGAATGGTACGGTATCTTTGTCGATATCTATAAACAAGGCTTCGGAGATCTTAGCTAATTTAGCCTCGGTATAACGCATAGCAGCGGGAGGATCGTCGTCTACCGATCCGAAATTGCCTTGTCCTTCAACTAACGGATAGCGCATAGAAAAGTCTTGGGCCATGCGCACCATGGCATCATATACTGAAGAGTCACCGTGTGGATGGTATTTACCGAGCACTTCTCCGACAATTCTAGCCGATTTTTTATAGGAAGTATTATACTTTAGACCCATATCATTCATGGCATACAGAATGCGTCTGTGCACCGGCTTAAGCCCGTCTCTGGCATCTGGCAGTGCGCGGCTGATGATAACGCTCATGGCATAAGCCAGATAAGATTTTTGCATCTCATCACGCATTTGTATAGGCTTGGTATTACCTAAAACCATTATATTCTCCCGTTTTAGTTGATAATACTAATAATGTTATTCTTCGCTCAGCGATTCTATTATATCTTCCATGACGTATTCTTCGTCGTTGTCTGCAGGTATATTGTCAATCTCAGTCATTTTAGCCGGAAAAGAAA